>JAGQOS010000010.1 GCA_020427265.1 Planctomycetales bacterium | reverse complement strand
CCAGCGTATTGAAGCGAAGGTCGATTTCCGCCTGGCCGCCGGTGGCGACTTCATGGTGCTGCGCTTCGACTTCCAATCCGCAGTCGATCATTGTCTGCATCATTTCATTGCGGATGTCCATCATTTGATCGGCCGGCGGGCACGGGAAGTAACCTTCCTTGTAACGCAGCTTATTGGCCAGGTTCGGCCCTTCGTCGCGTCCGCGATTCCATTGTCCCTCGATGCTGTCGAGGAAGTAGTAACCCGAATGCGCGTTTTGATCGAAGCGGACGTCGTCGAAGATGAAGAATTCGGCCTCGGGACCGATGAAGCAGGTGTCGGCAATCCCGGTGCTCTTGAGGTAGTTGATCGACTTACGCGCGACGTTGCGCGGATCGCGCGTGTAGTCTTCGCGTGTGATCGGGTCCTGAATGTTGCAGATCATCGCGATCGTGGGCAACTGCGTAAACGGATCGATAAACGCTGTTTCAGGCTGCGGAACAACCAGCATGTCGCTTTCATTGATGGCTTGCCAGCCACGGATACTCGAACCGTCGAAACCGAGACCGTTTTCGAACACATCTTCGTCGAGCTTGCTGACCGGAATCGTGAAATGCTGCCAAAGTCCGGGGAAGTCCATGAACCGCATGTCGACCGCCTTGACATCTTTCTCACGGCATAGCGCCAATACTTCACTAGGAGTCACGGTTGTTCCACCTTTCCGATAAGAAGGGTCTCAAGAATGCATCCGCCCCGGCCGCCTTGCGGATACGTTGATTCGCGACGAAGGCGCAAAATCGGCATCGATTTTTTGCCAACGATTGAAACTAAATATGATAGCGCATCCGGAGAAATGTTCAACCAGTTGCTGTTAAAAAGGAATTACGCAGCATGGAAATGCTCGCTGAATCGCCTAGCTTAACAGCGAGTTGGCCGATGCAATTTACGCGTTGTCGTTGTGAAAGCCGATCCAACACGCACGCTCGCCCAGAGGCTGGACGGTTTCCTAGGAATTCAAGCGCTTTTGTGCAAATGCGCAGGGGAGACCTTCGGCGGATTCGGCGCCGTTGACGAGGGCGCCTCGGTGCGCAATTCGCCGGAATCTCCCGATTCGCCAGCGTTCGACTCGCGCCGGGCGAGAATGGCCATGAAGCATGGAACGATGACCGGGCGCACGACAAACGTGTCGAGCAACACGCCCAGCGAAAGTGCAAAGCCCAGTTCCAGCATGCCCCGCAGGCTCCCGGTCATCATCGAAACGAACGTGCCGGCCATGATCAGTCCGCAACTGGTAATAATGCCGCCCGTGCGCACAATGGCTTGGCGCAGGCCTTCGCGCAGTCCTAAGCGGCGCTGCTCTTCGAGCACGCGCGTGGCCAAGTAAATGTTGTAATCTTCACCGACGGCTATCAGGATCACGAACAGGTAGATCGGCACTTTCCAGTCGATGCCTTCGTAAGTATTGCCGTAGTACCAGGTGAAGAAGTATTGTGTCACGCCCATCGTGACGAAGTAGCTCCACAGCACGGACAAGATCAGGTAGATGCAGACGGCTGGGCTGCGCAGCAGCACCAGCAGCACGGCCAGCACGGCCAGGACTACCAGGCGTTGGATGCGCGTTTCGTCGCTCGAAGTAACGAGCTTCAGGTCGCGCAAGCCGGCTGTCGTACCAGCCAGTTCGTATTTGCAGCCATGCCAGGGCGAGGCTGGATCGGTACAGATCCGTTCCAATTCAGAACTGATGTGTTCGAGCTGTTCAATCGCCAGACGCGAAAACGGATCGGCATCGAGCACCAGGTCGAATCGGGTGATTCGCCCCTCGTATTCTTCGACCGGTGTAATAAAGGCGGCTTCGGTCAAGTGATGTGAACGCGCGGTCGCCCGCGCGAGAGCGTCTTTCGTGGAAACACGCTGGGTCGGATCGCGTCCCGTGGGTTCGGCCAGACTGCGCACGCTTACCACGCCTTTGATTTCGAACAGCCGGCGATTCAGTCGCGATATCGAATCGTCGCCCTTGTCGGTTTCGAACCGGCCGTCGTCGCGGCTGATCAACACAGTAAGCGGACCGGTTTCGCCCTTGGGAAAGTGACCGCGTAGCATTTCCGTGCCAATTCGGCTGGGCCGACCCGCATCCATTTCGCTCAACAGGTCGTACGTAATCTTCTGATTCGTAACGCCTTCGAGCGCGAATGGCGCCATGACCAGTAAGCTGCCAACCAGAATCATGCCGGGGCGGGCCAGAATCTGGCGGCTAGTCCATTCCCAGAAACGGTGAATCGTGCCGGTCTCCTCTGCCGTGTGCGATCGCCGAATTTTTTCCACGCTCGAGAACGGCCAGAAGACGAAGCGGCCGAAGGCCAGCATCATAGCCGGAGCCAGGGTCATGCAGGCGGCCAGCGCAACGACCAGGCAGAGCCCGATCGCCGGACCGCTATTGCGGAACTTGCCGAAATCGCAAAACCACATCATGCCCAAGCCAACAATCGTCGTGAATCCACTCGCCGCCAACGCGCCGCCCACGGCCGATAGCGACACACGCACAGCCTCGCGCCGATCGTGCCCGGCAGCCAGCTCTTCTTTGAACCGAGATATTAAGAACAGGCAGTAGTCCGTGCCCGCTCCGTAGAGGATGACAACCACAAAGATCTTGGTTGTCTTGAAGACGTTGAAATCCCACCATTCGAAACCTGGTAGTTGATCGACCTGTGTGAGCGCTGCGACCAGGTTCGTGGCGACATGCACGGAAAAGCCGATGGCCGTCATCGGAATGACTACCAGCAACGGCGCCCGGTAGACAATCAACAAGATCAGCACGACCAACACGACGGTCGCCAATTCGGTGCTCTCGATGCTTTCGGCCGCCGCCTGCAGCATGTCGCCGCCGATGGCGGCCGAGCCAGTCAGTCCCACTTCCCGACCTGCCAGCATGGCCTCGGCCGCCGTCCACTTCTCAGCCGGCCAATTCTGCTCCTCGGACATTTTCTTCAGGTCGGCGCGTTCCTCGTTTTTCAGCAGTTCGATTTCGGCCAGAATGTCTTCGACCAATTCCAAATTGCGCACCGCCATGAACTCGTCGCGCATTTGCAACACGATGAGCACGGCCTGTTTGTCTTCGCTTATCAGTTTCTCGCCAACAACATCGGAGTCCTTCGTCCACACATCGAGAATCGGCATGCCCCCTTCGTCTTCGGGCATCTCCTGGAATTTCTCGAATCGTTCCGCCACGCGCGACGCGAATGCGTAGTCGTCGGGCGTTAGTCGCTCGAACAACCTCGTCTCGCCGCCCACTTGGAACTCGACCGGCCGCGCCCGCTCGATGACGACGACGAACTGACTCTTCGCCTTGTGATTGGGAAACGCCAGGTTGATCAGTTCCTGGCCGCGCACGCTCGGCATGTTGCTGGGTAAATGCGCGAGGTCGCCATCCAGCGTCACATCGTTCCAGCGCGGGCAATAAACGTATAGCGCGATGGAGAGCGCAATCCAACCGCTAATCACAAGCGGCCAGAATCGCGTAACGGCATTGGCAAGGCGTACGAACATATCATGATCGTACCGACCGAGGCATAGGCAGCCAACGGCAAAAGAGCAAAACCCGGTAGCCAGTGTAAGTGTGGCAAACAGCGCAAAGCGTAGCGAGGAAGCAAGCGTACGCCAGTCGCGGCCTCATGGCGAGCCGCTAATCGCAACGGCGCCGAGCAGAGCGACATGGTAGGGCTACCGGCGCGAATGCTTCCGTCAAACGCGGGGAACGGACCCACATCAAGTAGAGTCGCCGACGTTTTGTCGTACTCGCCAGGCTAACGATCGACAACGACCACGCTAGCGCCGAGCGAGTTGAGCGCGGGCCGCTTCGACGGCGGCATCAAGCACGGCGTCGCCCTGAGGACGCGGCGTTTCTCCTTGCCCTGTCACCTTGGCAGCATGTCGCACGACGATATCGGGTTGTACTCCGACCTTGCTAATAGGGTGACCATTGGGCGAGAAGAACTTGGCCGTGGTGAGGCGAACACCGGCGCCGGCCAGATTGAGCGGGAAAATGCCTTGCACCGAGCCTTTGCCGTAGCTGCGGGCGCCAATGAGCGTGCCCCGGCGATTGTCGTGAATGGCGCCGGCGAAAATTTCGCTGGCCGAAGCGCTGTCGCCATCGATTAGAACGATGAGCGGAACGCCCCAAGTGCCGGAACGATGGGCGCGGTAATCGTAATCTTCCTGGGCGATTCGTCCTCGAGTGGAAACGATGATGCCTTCGGTCAGAAATCGGTCGGCGGCTTCGACACTGGCTGTCAACAGTCCACCTGGGTTGCCGCGCAGGTCGATGATCAGCGTGCGCATCCCTTGGCGATGCAGCGACCACAGCGTTTTGTCGAGATCGGCAATCGTCGTCTTTTGAAAACTGGTAATCTTCAGATAAGCAAGACCGAGGTCGGGCTCCACGATCTTGGCGTTTTCGACACTCGGAACTTCGACGTGTTCGCGCCGCACCTGCAGGTCGCGAATTTGTCCGCTTTCCGACTGCACGCGGATTGCCACGCTCGAGCCTTCGGCCCCTTGGAGCATCGAAGCGGCACGATCGGTACTCAATTCCACGGTGCTTTGTCCATCGACCGCGACGATGCGATCACCGGCGACCAGACCAGCGCGCTTGGCGGGGCTGCCGGGAATGATGTGCACAAGCAGCAAGGCGCCGTTGTCGGCCTTGAGTTCCACACCTAGGCCCACGAAGTTGCCTTCGATCTGTGAATAAATGTCTTTGAGTTGGTCGCCCGTCAAGTAGGTGGAATATGTGTCGAGTCCGTTGACCGCGGCACAAGCGTATTCCATAGCGACCGTCGTCGTAGAGAGACCGAGACGGAATTCCGCGAGCCGCGCGACGGCCGTGACGGTATCCATCGCTTCCATCCGCGATCGAATCGCGCGCTGGCCGACCGTACGATACAATTCGTCGCGAAAACCATCGATCTTGGCGCGCTCGACATCGGGGAGATTGCGGCTCAGGAACTCGGTATCGGACAAGGCCACGTCGAGCAGCGTCGTACCGCGAGCAACGATTTCGTGCCAGCGCGGCATAGTGACATAGTGGGCATTGATCTTCAGCAATACTTCGGAGTAAGCCTCGAGCGCTTCTTGGGCGGAAACGGTCGCCAGCGCGCCGCAATAGCTGCCGTCGTTGTAGCGCCGCGACAGATCGTAACGCAGCCGAGCCATTTCAAGGCGCTTTTCCACTGCGCGATCGTTGGGGAACTCGCGCAGCAGATTTTCGTAATGCGAAATTGCTTCGCCCCAGCGTCCTCCGCGTTCGAGGTTGAGTCCCGCTTCGAGTTGTCCGTCGAGCGAACCGGCCGCCGACTCGGGCAAAATTCGGATTTCAGTTTGAGCGGAAACCGCCAGAGGCGCCAGGCCCAGAAGGAGGGCGAAGAGAAAAGGCAATCCTGCCTTGCCGTAACCGTTGCGCAGCATATCGTCGTTCCGTCGGAGGAGTAGGGAGTAGAACCATGATGTCGTTCCGTCGACGATAGGGACAAACGGTCCAGTTTATCCTTCCGAGGTGTAATATAGGTCACGAAACGGGCACGGTCAAAAAAATGTGCCCCTCCGCGGGGAGTCATTTCCCTTACAATCAACAAGTTCGACCGGAGCTTCCCCTTTCATGGCGGCTGGGCAACCGGGCAAAGAAATGCCAGTTGTATCGATCCGTTGCGTCGGGCGCTGCCTGCCGATTCGTGCGGCAGTGTAACCGACGCCATACGTCCGATCCTCTCGGCCGGTAGGATCGCTATGAAATCAAGCTGGCCCCGGGGATGCATCCTGCATCCCCGCAGCAAGGCACAGCAGCAGAGACCTGTTTGCTAGCAGCCGCGGTTTCATTCGTTCGCGTTGCTGCTGACATTCCATACGCGAGTTCCGAAAAGCTGGTTCAGCCTCGCGCTGATTTTTTTGGCCGTCGGCGCCAGGATAGCCGGCAGCGCAACCGTCGGCGAGTTTGGCGACCTCGATCGCTGCGCACGCTCGGCGACGCGTTACGCTACCGAAAACGCGGATCGGTTTGACGAATGATGTCGCTGATCCCCGCTTGATTGAATCCCTTGTAGCCGTCGTTGCGTTCGAGGATCTCCAGATGCGAACCGATCGCACCATCGCGTTCAAAAATCTTCGCCTGGTCCGCCGAAATCCAACCGCGCTCGAGTGCTCGCTCGATGCGCGCCTCCGCGACAGGCCAATTCTCGCCCGTCGTAAACGCCTGCCGGAGATGCTCGAAATCTGTAAACGGCGCCATTCGCGCAATGCCGTCGTCGGCCAGCGCCGCCGTGGCGGCATCGAACGAGAATTGACATTCCAAATGGTGCAACCCGGCTTCCAAGAACGCTTCGCCATGAAGCTGGCACCAAAGACCGACCGTTCCCATGGCTTCGCCTGGTGGCAACGCCTGATGGGCGAAGTCGCCGGAGACTTCCTCGGGTGATAGATCGACATCGGCGAACACGACAATGCCGCAGGCCGGTTGCTCGAAAACTTGCGCACCCCAACCGGCCTCTTGGCCGGCGTAGAAACGCTCGCGGCACTGAAACCCCATCAGTTCCAACGCCTGCGCCAGCAACACAAAGCACTCGCGACTGGAACGATAGGTATGATGATCGTGATTCGACCAGCCAATGCCGAGCCGATCCTGCCTCGCTTTTTGTGCTCGCGCCGCTCGATTACGGCGTTGCCAATATTCTCGCTCGGCGGCAAAGAATAGATCGCAGGTGCGCGCGACGCCGATGTGAGCGTTGGCTTCCGCAATCAGTTCACACGCATGTTGGAAACCCTGTTCCGGAGTTGCATAGCTGCGCCGCCGACGACGTAGCGACGCCGCATGATGCGCCACGTGCGCCAGCCCGTCGGGCTGCACGTCAGTCGGCTCGAAGCCTCGCTCTCCATGCCGCTCGATGACTTGGAAAGCAACCAGCGATTGCGAGTCGACCACGGCCAAACGCACAGCGGCGCCCGGAGCTCCGGAGATGGGCGTGCGGTCATCACGACCATGAGCGCACAAAAAATCGGCCACCGATTCGACCAGCACGGCCACGCTTCGTTGCCCGCCGCATGCCTGGCGGATACGCGGAAAGAGTCCGCCAGGGTGTTCCCATACGGTTTCCCTGGCATGGTTTTCCGAACGGAAGCCGATCTGCGCGAGTTGCGCGATCCGTGGATCGTTGGCCGGCAAGCCGACATGGTCGCAGATGTCGATCAAACGCGTGCCCGTTTCACGCAACAGTTGCTGGGCGAACTGCGCCAGGGCTGGACTGGCTGCGGTAGCCTCTCGCAACAGTTCGTCGAATAACGCCTGGCCAGCCGGTTGCCGCTGCCAACAAAAGTCTTCGTGCTTCGTCGCTTGCATGGCGATACATTCCTTGGGAAAACGCGAGAAAGATACCTGTTTTCGTTGCCCTAGGTGGACTTGGCCTATAATTGACATAGCGCCATTCGATTCGTTCGCTTGACGAGACTCCTCCGCAATAGCTTGTCCTCTCATCTATCCCTATTCTACGCCGGGAATGGCCCGGCGGACATCGATCTGGTTTGCAGCATGAGGTGACCTATGCACCGAGTCCTTCTGTTGGGCAGCGGCAAGATCGGCCGCATGATCGCTAAACTGTTGACCGACAGCGGCGACTACCTGGTAACGGCAGCCGACGTCGATCCGGCGTCGTTGGCCCGCTTGCAAGAAGTCGCCGGCGCGGAAACACAACGGCTTGACGCCACGGATCAACGGGCGCTCGTGCAGACCATGCGCCATTACGACTGCGTCATTTCCGCGCTCAGCTTCCATCACAATCCGACCGTGGCCCGCGCGGCGCTCGAAGCCGGCATTAGCTACTTCGATCTGACCGAGGACATTGAAACCACCAACCAAGTGCGCGAAGTTGCCGCCCAGGCCAGACCGGGACAGCTCTTTGCGCCGCAGTGCGGACTCGCCCCCGGATTTGTTTCGATCGCCGCCCATCATCTGACGACGTTCTTCGACGAACTCGACACGGTTCACATGCGCGTCGGCGCTTTGCCGCAGTTTCCCACCGGAGCGCTCAAGTACAATTTGACGTGGAGCACCGACGGGCTGATCAACGAGTATTGCAATCCGTGCGAGGCCATCCACGATCATCGGCGCGTGGAGATTTTGCCGCTCGAAGGCTTTGAAAACTTTTCGCTCGACGGCGTGCGTTACGAAGCGTTCAACACCTCGGGTGGGCTCGGTTCGATGTGTGAAACGCTTTCCGGCCGAGTGCGAGAGCTAAATTACAAAACGATACGCTACCAGGGCCATCGCGACTTGATGACCTTTCTCATTCACGAGTTGCGCATGCGGGATGATCGGGACAATTTGAAGACCATCCTGGAGCGATCGGTTCCCGTGACGTGGCAAGATGTCGTCGTTGTTTTTTGCAATGTCTCCGGCCGGCGTAAAGGGCAGCTTGTCAAAATGAGCGATGCGCGAAAAATTTACCAACAAGAGATCGACGGCGCCCGGTGGAGCGCGATACAAATCACCACGGCCTCAGGCATTTGTGCGGCCGTCGACCTGCATGCCACCGGGAAGCTCAAGGCACAAGGCTTTCTGCGCCAGGAGGAGATTGGGCTCGAGCAGTTCTTGAACAATCGCTTCGGGGCCTGTTACCGTTCACAGACCGCCTCGAAGTACGCATCGCACGAGTCTGAGTAGACTTTATCCTGCCGGGGGCTGGCGCGAATCTACCGTGGAAGAAAACGAATCCGGAGGCCTTGATGGACGCAGCCCGGGAAGCACTTAGTAAGTTAGGAATCACAGGCGCGCCGACAGCGATTCATATGGGCGGCAAATCGCACACTGGCCGAGGAGCCATGCTGTCGGTTCGCTCGCCGATCGACGGCGGCGAATTGGCGGCGCTCGCTCAGGCCAGCGCGGCCGACGTCGAACTCGCTGCTGCTGCGGCAGGGCAAGCCTTTCTGGCTTGGCGCGCCGTTCCCGCGCCGTGGCGAGGCGAGCTAGTGCGACGTATTGGCGAGCGACTTCGCGCAGAAAAGGAAACGCTTGCCGAGTTGGTCTGCCTCGAGGCCGGCAAGATTCGACAGGAAGCACTCGGCGAAGTTCAGGAGATGATCGACATTTGCGATTTTGCCGTCGGCCTCAGCCGCCAACTCTACGGCTTGACAATCGCCAGCGAGCGGCCCGCGCATCGGTTGATGGAGCAATGGCATCCGCTGGGTCCTGTCGGCGTCATCACGGCGTTCAACTTTCCGGTCGCTGTCTGGGCGTGGAACGCCATGCTGGCCCTTGTATGCGGCGATCCACTCATCTGGAAGCCGTCCGAAAAGACACCTTTGTGCGCGATCGCCTGTCATCACATCGCCCAGCAAGCGATCGCCGAAATTCCCGAGGCGCCAGCCGGGCTGCTTTCGTTGCTCGTCGGCGGCGCGGAGGTCGGCCAGGCTTTGGCCGCACATCGCGGCGTGCCACTCGTGTCGGCCACCGGATCGGTTCCCATGGGGCGCGCGGTCGCGCAAACGGTGGCCGCGCGACTAGGACGATCGTTGCTCGAATTGGGTGGGAATAACGCGGCGATTGTCGCGCCGTCGGCCGATCTCGATTTAGCGGTGCGCGGCATCGTGTTTGGCGCTGTCGGCACGTGTGGCCAACGGTGTACGACGCTGCGGCGCCTGATCGTTCATCGTTCGATCTACGACACTTTGTTGACAAAACTCGAAGCGGTCTATCGCGAGTTGCCGATCGGTGACCCGCGCGATATGCATACGCTCGTCGGCCCGCTCATCGATGAAGCGGCCGCCTTGGCCATGGATGCTGCACTCGCCCAGGCGCGCGAGCAGGGCGGCATCGTCCGCCAGGGTGAACGCGTGACAAAGGATGTTCCCGTCGGCGGCTATTACGTGCGTCCCGCGCTGGTCGAGATCGCGGCCGCCGCCTCCGTTTTGCAGCAAGAAACATTCGCTCCCATTCTCTATCTGCTGCGTTATGAAACGCTCGAGCAAGCCATCGCCCTGCAAAACGACGTGCCCCAAGGTCTCGCCTCGGCGATCTTCACGAACGACGTGCGCGAAGCCGAGCTCTTCTGCTCGCCGCAAGGTTCCGATTGCGGGATCGCCAACGTGAATATCGGTACGAGCGGCGCCGAAATCGGCGGCGCTTTTGGCGGAGAGAAAGAGACCGGCGGCGGTCGCGAGTCGGGTTCGGATGCTTGGAAAGCTTACATGCGCCGGGCGACCAATACGATCAACTATTCGGCCGAGCTGCCGCTAGCGCAGGGCATTGAATTCGATGTATGAGGTGCGCGCGAAACGCCATTCGACCTGAATGCTCGTTTGACGGCGACGTCAACAACAAGGGACGCTGGTCATCACGGGGCGCTGGTCGGCCAGTCTCGGCCGCGCCAAATCAATAGCGATCGGCCTGCGTGGGTGAGATACGTGTACAACTGCTGCGTGTCGTCTTCCGACAGTTCGTCGATCGTCCGCACCAGCCATTGCCCGCCCGCCGCCAAGGTCGGCCGCGGCGGATGTAGTTCCTCGGGTGCGAGCGCCCACCATTCGAGTGCGTGCCCGGTGGCGAGAATCCGATCGGCGATCCGATCGCCTTCGCGGTCCCGGGGCGTCGGGCTTTCCGGGCGGCGGTCGGCCCACTCGCCGTTCCAGAATCCCGTGGAGTGTTGCGTTTTGACCAGTTGCACGGTCATCGCGTGAAGATAGTCGAGAATCTCTTGGCGTTTCTCCGGAGTTAGAATCGGCGTCGAGTCGTCCACGCGGAGAAACGCCGTTAGCGTGTAAAGCCGATGGTTGCCGTAGCACACACCCAGCGGCGCTTCCTCGCGCATGAGCCGGTCGGCAATCCGGTCGAAGTCGATCCACTGCCCTTCCTTGCTCATCCATGGCTGGTTCGATTCCAAGTAAAGCGCGAACGTGAGCGCCGACCATTCGTACTCGAATTGATTGAGTGAAAAGTCACGCAGCGCCTGCTCCACCATATCGCGAAACTGCTTTGCGCCGGCTGGTGTGTGAACTGGAAAGTCGAGCGGCGTGCCAACTTCCGCCAGGCAGGCCATCGTATGATCGTAGTGGCTACTCGTCAGCCGCCCTTGTTGGGTGCGAAGTCGCACGCCGGCCGTACGCGGCACGTCGATCAACAACGACGGCTCTTCCGAGCCATAAACTCGGGCGAACAGCCGATGATCGACCAGCAATTCACGCATCTTTTCACCCGGCAGAAAGCCTTTTTCAAAGTTGCACCCGAGTCCCCAGAACCGCAACGCATGGTCCACATGGTTGATTTTCGTCCGATCGCCAAGATCGCGGGGACGCAATTTGTGCAATACGCGTTCCAACTGTTCATCGCTTGCGACGACCGGGTAATCGTAGGTCGGATTGATCATGCGCGGCGCGGATCGGAGTCGCGGGAGAGACCGCTCCTGCCGAAAATGCTGCACGCGATACGCCGCGCCGGCCAGCAACGCGACAAGCAACACGATTTGCACGGTAAGAAACGGGGCCAGCGAGCGCGACCGCCCGTTGTGTGCGACTAACTCGGTATCGGAAACCGCCATTACACCTGCTCCTCGACACTCTGGCCCGCGTCGTCGTCGGCAGGCGCTTCGGGGCCTGCTTCTTCGTTCGATACTTTGCGGACAAACACCGCGGCCCGCGAATCCTCGTGGATCACTTTCCAAAAGGGATCGCGCCGTAGCACATCTTCCAAGCCTTCCGGCACATCCTTATCGACCACGACCGTGTCGATGTGATACCGATACAGCACATCGCGCCAGCCCGGTCGGGCGTAGAGGATGTGCCGGTAGTCCTTCCACACTTGTCTCGGCGCCAAATGCATGTTCGTCGTCATGAACGGCTGTATGCCTTCCGGACCGTCCCAGACGAGCCAATCCCCAAACCACTGCGGGTTGAAGATCATCCCGTTCGGCCGATGGTCGCGAAAATAGCGAGTCAACTCGATCGGCGTCATCTCGCCTAATAAGACTTCCTGCCGCGGTGGATCGCCTCCGAGCAAGGGGCGGCTGACGCGCGAGAGCGCGAAGCTGATCCAAATCACCAGCAACGCCATCAACGAGTACTTCCACACTTGTAGCGGTGTTTCTTCGGAGTTCGAAGTTGGCGCGGGCGGCAACCGCTGCGGGTCGATCTGGCGACGCGGCCCGAACCATTGACGGGCAATGTTGGCCAAATGCGGCGTAACGACCAACGCATAGACCGGAGCGTACCAGCTTAGCATGCGAATGCCAGAGAGCGCGAGCGTGGCGAAGAATGCGAGCAGCAGCCCGTGCGCCACGGGTATGCGCGCCCGGCTGCGCCGCCAAATGATCAGTAACGCCGCGATGGACAACACGAACTCGCGGCCGCCCACGCCGGTAAAGGCCAGCGGTTTCCACTCGAGCACGTCGCGCAGATTCTCATTCGACGAGAACCAGAGGGTGTAGAGATGCAAATCGATTCCGTGCGGGTTGACGAGCGTGGCCAACAGCGAAAGTTCCGTCAAGTAGAGCCAGCGCCGGCCTTCGCGGTCCGATAGCGCCGCGCGCAGGCTTCGTTGTTCCAGAAAGACTTCGCTCATGCGGCCGAGCGCGAAACAGCCGAGAACGACCAGCCCGCAAACAAACGATCCATGAAGATTGGCCCACACGGCGAACATGACCGCCATGCCGATCCACAGCCACCATGGTGTATTCGACGCCGCATTCTGGCCGGCTTGTCGTGTGCGCACGACCATCCACAACAGCACGGCAAATGCCAGCGAAGAAAAGATCTCCGGGCGAATCGTACCGATTCGGCTCCAACCAACGCCCAACACGATCATCGCGCTCGCAAGCGCCAATAATGGCCGATGCGACTGCAAATAGAACGCGCGAGACAGGATGACCAACGCCGCGAACACGCACAGGGCGAACAAGGCCGAGAGCGCTTCAGCGCCACCAAGCGATTCGGTCGCGGCAAAGACGACTTGCGAAAGCCACGCCGAATGCACCACCGGAACGCCGGCCGCCGTTGGCAGGAAGGGATCTTCCGCTGGCAGGCTGCGGTGCTGCAGAATCCAATCGCCGTAGGCGACGTGGCCCCAAATATCGGTTGCGCGAAGCGGCAGGTAGCTGAGAAACAGAAACAGCGCTCCCCAGACGATTACGACCAGCAAATGCTCGGCGCTCAACGCCCAACGCCGGCTAATTTGCGGTCGCAGCACCAACTCCGGTTCGGCAGGCGGCGCCGTATCGTGTTCCGGCATCGATTCGGTCAAGGGGGTCGCCATGAATAATCAATCAAGGAAAAGAGATTTGTCGTTAGTTGTGTCTTGTCGCCCAGCGTCGCGCGCGGCCATTCTGCGGCTCTAATCGATTTCGGCCAACCGATTTCGCGCTTCCTCGGCCTTCTCGTCCGATAACCCAAGTTGCAGCGCACGCTCGAGCGCGCTGCGCGCAGCCGACTTCTTGCCGTCGTCGAGCAGCACCATGCCTAGTTGGAAATGAAGTATGGGGTCGCGACGATGCACATTGAGCGATTGCTGCAGGAGGCGATGTGCCTCGACCAGCTTCCCGGCCTTGCGATAGGCGAACGCCATCGTATCGACAAACGAAGTCGACAGGTCGATGATCTGCGTATCCCCCATCACCGCTTCGCACACGATGACCGCTTTCTCAGGTTCGTCGAACCGAGTAGCCAGCAGCCAGGCTAGGTTATTGCCGGCGATCAAATTGTTGGGCATCGCCGCATGCACGGCCTCGAAATGTTCACGAGCATCGGATAGCAGCTCTCGGTCATCGCGCTTGATGCCTTCGCCCAGTGCGATGGTGCCGAGCATCAGCTGTGCGGTCGTTTTCAGCGAATCGTCGGCGCGATACACCGCGCGACGCCCCCAGTCGTAGGCGGGCTCGAATTGACCTCCCATCGAAAACACGCGCGAGAGCATCAAGCACCGGCGAGCATCGGGCGTCACACCGGCAGCCTGCTCGGCCACTTCTTTAGCTTCATCGACACGATCCTGCATGCAGAGCACGCTGATCTCGTCCACGACCAGTTCAAAGGCGTCGGGCAGCAGTTCGCGCGCCTGACTTACGGCATCGTAGGCCGGTCCCAGTTCTTTCTGTTCGGCCAGCACGCTCACTAGCATACGGTGCGCGGTCAGGAACTTGGGCTGATTGTCGATGATTCCGTGCAACACGCGCACGGCTTCCTCGCTGCGTTGCAATCGATTGAGCGCCTGTGCCTGAACGAGATAAAGCTCCCACAGCGTGGGATTGTTTTCCAATGCCACGCGCGCCGCGCGTACGGCCGCCTCGTCTTCCCCTAGCGCCAAGTGAATTTGTGCGGCGAGCACGATCGACGGCTGATGCGTGGGGTCGATCTTCAACGCCCGCCCCACTTCCTGCCAAGCGACTTCGATCTGTCCAAAACGGTAGAAAGCTCGCGCTTTCAAGAACGCCGGCCCCGGCGAGGTGGGCTCCATTTGTTCGGCGCGATCGAGCAGAGCAATGCCCTCTTCGAGGAAGTTTTGATGCAACTTCAGGTCCGCATAGACGACGAGCAGATAAGCGTCGTCCGGCTGACGCTCAATAACTTCCTGCAGCTTCGCCTCAGCAGCCGCGAATCCCTTGTCTTTGGCGATGTTGAGCAGCGATTCGTAAAGAATCTGGCTGGCACGCGACCGCAACGCCGTCACGTTCAAAGCGGGGCCGAGCACAGACACAGCCGCCGCGTAGTCGCCCTGCATGGCGGCGATCGTGCCGCGCAGGAGCGAAAGCTTGTTGTTGTTCTCTACGGTTTCCGCCGCCTTTTCCACATGCAGGGAAGCGGCCGAGAGATTGTCCATTTTCAGTTGTGCCGCTGCGGTCATCAGTTCAGAAAGCGCGGCCCCGTTTTCGCGTTCGCGGATCGACTCAGCCAATGCCAGCACTTGTTCGGGATCGTCGGCGGCCAACAGCGCTTGTGATTTGAGCAGCACGAGGGTCTTCGTGCCGGGAAATCGTTCGAGCAGTTCGTCGAGCAACGTAATCGCCTCTTCTTGTCGTCCCTGCCGAATGCGCCACTGCGCCAGGAATGCTTGGGTTTCCAGATCGTTTGGATTGCTTTCCGCCGTACGTTCCAATAACTCCTCGGCCTCCTGGGCTCGTCCCGATTCGTCGAGACAGCGCATCAGCACGCGCGTGATCCCCAGATCCTTGGGGAACTTCTGGCGCGCTTTGACGAGCATGTTCATCGCCTCGTCGTAATACAGGTTGTTCCACAAATAAGTTGCCGCCACGGCGTGCGCTTGTGCTTCGAATTGCGTGCCGCGCAGCGATTCGAAATGCGGTTGCGCGGGTTGCCATTCGCCCAGCGCGAGCCGCGCCCGGAATTCCCCCCAATGTAGATGCGTGTCGTCGATGTTCATGCGTGCGGCCCATGCACGCTGTTCCACGTCGCTCTCGTCGATGCGACCGCGCAGCGCGGCCAGATGCGGCAGCGCGTCCGTCCAAAGCTTCAATTGCAAGTACGTGCTAGCCAGGGCCATGTGTAGCAGTGGGGTGTTGCCGAGCTTCTTCTGCGCAGCCAAATAATTCTCGAGCGCCACGCGGTGCTCGCCCGCCGCCGCCGCCGATGCGCCGGCCAACAGCCGGCCCCAACCTTCGGCCTCTTCATCGGCAATGAGCGCTTCGATATGAGGACGCGCATCCTGATAGCGCCGCATCACAATGAGGTTGCGAGCAGCGACTAGTCTCAGTTCGAGCATCTGCTTGCGATCGTCGCCTTTCAGATCGGCGAAACGTTCCAGTCCTTCGGCGATCACCGCCTTAGCTTTTTCGTGATCAGCCTGCGAAAAGGCGAGGATGGCCGCGAACCGATAAACACGTGGCGAGGCGACCTCTTGGGACATCGCCTCGCGCCACAATGCGTCGGCCATTTCGTGCAACTCGCGACGTTCGTCGCGTTGGCGACCGATCAATCCGGTAACCACATGCCTTTCCGAGAGGACGGAAATCACCTGACTGGCGTCGTCGGCGACACGTCCCAAGGTTTGGGGTTCGGCTGCGGAGGTCCGAGCCAAGGCTTCGAGAATCATCTTGGCCCGGGCATGGGCCTCTTCAATGCTTTCGGCGGCTCGCACGGCACTCACGAGCAGGCTCGTCATGATCGAGGCTTCGCGCGGACCAAGGCCGGCGAGCTCGTCGCCGCTCGATCCGGCGATCTGTTTGCACACGGTAGCGTAAGCCGAGTTGCTACGCTGCGGGTCCTCAGCGACCGTGTCGAGTTGCACCATCAGCGCCATCGTGGCGAATCTGGGATGGTCGGGCTGCTGCGCGAGTTGGGTGAGCAGTTCTTCGGCTTTTTCAAAGTTCTTGGTTGCCACAGCTTGCCAGGCGAGCGCGAAGAGCGAATTGACGTGGTTCGGCTCAACCGCGCTGATCCGCTTGGCGACGGCGGCTGCTTCGCGCCAACGGTTGATCTTCAAATAAGTCGCCAGCAGTTTCTTCTGTAACACAAGGTCGTCGTCGCGATATTCGGCCGCCTTTGCTAAATGGTACAACGCTTGGGGGCGTGCTTCGAAGGTATCCGGTCGGGCGTCCTTGCGCTGCTCCGTTCGATAAATCTCCGCCAACGCCTCGTGCCCGCGATCATGATCCGGATAGCGCAGCAGAAGATTCTTCAGCAGCACTTCGGCTTCGGCGCGATTGTCGGCCGCCAGCGCTAGCTCAGCGCGATCCCAATAGTACTCGGGGCGGCTTTTGGCCCAGGTGTGATATCCGAGATAACACACGGCCACAAGCGCTACGAGCAGCAAGGTTCGGGTTACGATGCGGGAAAATGTCATGGATCGGTTGTTCCTGAATCGATCAAGGCGAATGATCGCGGGTAAACTAGCCTGCTGGTTCTGTAGTTGGAATCACGGTAACCGGAATGCGCTGGCTGCCGCGCACGGCGGTCGGGCCAACGAGGGTTTGTATTTGTTTGTCGAGCGCGGCGACAAAACGCTGGGCTGCTGCGGCGCTGAACTGGTCGATCTCGGGGGCAAAGACTTCGACCGTGACACTTGCCGGACGCGAACGGAATCGCCGAAAGGCGCGCTGAAAGCCGTCGAGCTTCTCCGCGCCGTCGGTCGGCAGGGTGTAATACCAGTAGAAAACGAGTTGCCGATCACCCTCGTGACCGAAGCGGTATTGCTGAATCGGAGCGGCGTGACCCGGAACTTCGATTTCGCGCCGCGCGGAAACATCCTCGGGCCTTCCAGCCACGGCCATGCAAACTTCGGGATGATGGCCTCGGTCGGCGCCGCTGGCGGAATAGGCCATCCAGACGAGCGCGGCTTGTTGGCCGTCGGCGTTGACGTAGCCGCGATTGAGATGCTGATCGGCGTACAGAGCGCGTTCATCGAGCACCTGGCGGTCTTCGCCGCGCCAACCATCGATCGCCAAGGGCAAGGCGGCGAGCGGATGGGCCAATTCTCCAGGTGGCAAAGCCGAAGCCGGGGCCAGATGGCGTTCGATGAACCATTGGGCGAGGAGCGTGCAGCCAAGCAGCGAGAGAACCAGCAGCCAGCGAATCGGCGCTCGACTCAAACCGGCCGATTCGCCGCCATCGGCGCGGACGCGTGGCGTGGGTGTCGGCGTGGCGTAGCTCGTGCTCATCACGCACCCTCCCGGCGCAAGATCCAAGCGTCTTCAATTCGCCCTAGCAACCAGACCACGCCCACAGTGATCAGGGCTGCAACGGCAACACTTGCCAGCCCCTCGAGCGTGTGAAACACACCTTCGGCCCAGCGTCGCCCGGCGATCATCAGAATCCATCCCGTAGCGAGCACGCGCACACAATTACTGGCCACTGCAATCGGAATCGCTAACAGTCCGACAATCACAATGAAGGGCCAGTTCCGGCCGCTCAGATACCCGAGCGCCATGGCCAGCGCTAACACAGCGGTAAGCTGGCGCAAGCCGCTGCAGGCCGCGCCAATCTCCATCGTGTAGTCGGGCAAATGTAGTAGATAGCCTTCGCGAAAGACGGGAACTCCGGTCGCGTCGAGCAAGTGCGACGAGATGGTTCCCACGAAATTCTGCATCGAAATCGCCAATCGCTGGTATACAACCATCGGCCAGGGCGCCATGAAAATCAGGAAGCCGGTTGCGAAGCCATAGCGCCGGGCCAGGCCGCGTCCGCCCAGGGCCGTGAGCACGCCGAGTAGCGCGATAATCAAGGCCGCGATTGCGAAGAAGGCGCCGCCGCAGAACCACGCCGCCAAATAGGCCAACAGCGCGCCAACGGCAAGCAGGAAACCGAGCAGCACATCCCAACTGTCGACATAACTATCGTCGTCTGCGTCTTCGTCGCTTCGGTACCGATAGGCCATCCAGGCGAAGCCGAGCGCCGCTAGCGGCACGATCGGGCCATGCGAATAATTTGGGTCGTTGCGCCAGGCAGCCGAAAGATCGGAAAGCAACGGCAGGAACAGGAACGCCAGGAAGAAGAGCGGCAGTCCCCAGAACAGCCAATCGCCCGCGCGCTGGCGAAGCGTTTCGCTGCGCGGCGAATTCGGAATATGTTCATCGGGTGAAACGGCGGCACGCATGCGCGCGGACTCCTCGGTCGACTGGTCGTGCCACACATCGTGTGCGACAATTCCGGACGCCGGGAAGTTCCGTGTCCCGGTGCAAAGATGCCTGCGATCGATCGGCGAGAAAAGTCGCTCTTCGACACGCGCGAATCTCGTGGTTTTTACCCACAAGTTTCGGTAATGGCCGGAGATTGAGTACGAAACTTCAGTATATTTGCAATCGCAAGGCGATCAAGCAAACGGCCGTCGCTCGGCAGGGGGCACGAATAGCTGTTGCGAGGGGAGTTCGCTACCGAGTCGGGCCAAATATCATCGCCAGTGCGAGAAAACACGACTTGGTGCAACTGAGACGCCAAAGCTGTGGCCTGAGAAATCAGTTGCAAAACGGGTCTCGTATCTTCGAGGTCGCGCGGCGGGTAATACTGCATTGTTTCAATACGGGCCTGGATCGTGGGGTGCGAATCGAGAATCGAGGGCCGCTCTTCTTCCGCCAGTCGACGCCGCAAGTAGTCGTGCCCGGCGAGACTGAATTGTCGCCACTGGCTGGCAAACCACGTGTACACGTCTTGATCGTCGTCGGCCGGAGCACCGTGGGCATCCATCGGAAACGTGACAACCGCCGCTTCGAATTGGCGTGCCAACAGCCATTCGTTGAGCAGCGTGTCGATCGCCAACTTGCCGCCAAACGCCGCTGCACTGAGACAATCGGCCCGCAGCTCCTGGTAACGTTGCACCGGGCCGGAAAGGAATAGGAAGAGCCGGTGAAACGCCCTGCAGTACCAATATACAGGACTGGCCCAATAGACAGTCGTACGACGCATCTCAAACAAGGCCCGTCGCAACGTTTCGATAAAGCGGTAATCGAACACCCCCAGGGTCGTATCGCCACCCGTAAAATGCGCCAACTCGTGGGCCAGAATCACGCTCAATTCGCTCACGTTCAACACGGCCAAATGTGGCATTCCCAGCACCAGGATCAGCCGCCGCCGCGTCCGCACGCCGAAACTTCGCAGCTCGGCCACGAAACATTCCGGCTCGTGCGAAATACGAATTTCGTCCGGCGAGGGAGAATCGACGAGCTTGCCGACTTCCGCAACCAATTCGTAGAGCGCCGCGTTTTCTTCCCGGTCGAGCAATACACCGACTTGGGCTTCGGGAGCGCGGTCGTAGCGATTCGTGACCAGGCCCACAATCCCGCGCCAGAATCGCCGGGCAATTTGCACGCCGACGATGATCGACGCCGCCAACATGGCGATGCGCAACATCATGGCCGGACGGATCTCCCACGGGCTGGCCGCCAAATTCCAAGAAAGCCGCAACAATTCGGAGAAAACGACGACAAATAAACCAAAGTAGATAAGAATCAGTTCGAAGAGCGCCAAGCGATAGAGATTGATCCACCGACTATGACTGGCACGATTGCCAACTGGGGTTGCGCTAACGTGCACACGCGACGCCTTTTTTATCGAAACGGGGCGGGGATCTCCCCTCGCTTCTCGATCGCGGACGCCGATTTCGGACTCTTCTTGGCTCATGGTCGCGACTTGGACAGTTGGGAACGTGCACTGATGCAGTTCGATCGTACCAAGCCGCGCAACGGTCGGGCAACCAAACCATCATCGCCGCGTACGGGAGATGGACGCACCGCGCGATGCTGTACAGATCGCTGAACAACCGTGGTCGAAAATCAAACCGAGATTTCATCGAAAAAAGTCTCGAAATGAAGCTCAGGGGGAGGTAGTATAGGCAATCTGATTGGAATTTGCCGAATGTGTTCAGAATTCTTGACGGTTCGGCGCTCGGCACTAGGATAGGCAACAGCGGGTCAAAGAACTGGCTTGGCGGCCGTTGAGCGTCGCAGGGATGCTTTCTCGATCGACATCTGAGTGAAATGGAAGTAGCAGCACTGATGACCGCGCGCTCCTCGACAAGTGTCTGGATTGTTTCGTTTGACCATCTTCTCGCCGATGCCCTTTCGCATGCGATACCTCTCGCGACGGAATCGGGCGTCGAGGTCGTTTCACCGGCAGCCGCTACGGATCGCTTGGCACGCAACGAAACGCCGGCGCTTGTGATTCTCGACTTGCGGACGACATCTTCTTGGGATTTGCTGCCGCATCTGGCCAGTGCTGTGCAAGAGCGTGCCGACCGCTGTCCGTCCATTGTTGGTATCGCCGGCGCCAGGATGCCGCTGACCCACGCGGTATTGGCGGATCAGTTGATTCAGGAATTTCTTTCCTGGCCGGCGGATTCGTCTACGCTCGATGCGACGCTGCGTTCCGCGATGTGGAAAGTGGAGCAGTCGCAAGGGACGACGAACGAACATCGAGAAGTGCGCGGGCTAGATCGCGTTTTCAAAACCTTCGCACCGAGTATGTTTTCGGTCATGGAGCGATTGGAGGTTGTCGCAAGGCACGATTTTACTGTGCTGCTGGTTGGCGAAACCGGCACAGGCAAGACGACCTTTGCCCAATTGATTCACGACCTTTCGTCGCGTCGCTCCGGACGCTTTCTCACCGTCGGTTGCGGTGCCTTGCCGCGCGATGTGATCGATAGCGAGCTTTTCGGACATATGAAAGGGGCCTTCACCGGAGCAGACCAAACCAAAGAGGGAAAGTTCGAAGCCGCTGCCGACGGATCGATTTTGCTCGATGAAATCGACGTGCTCGGTCTGATGCAGCAAGCCAAACTGCTGCGCGTGCTCGAAACGGGTGAATTCGAACCGGTCGGATCGAACGACACACGCCAGGTGAAGACGCGTACGATTGTGGCTTCGAATCATTGCCTCGAAACGCTAATCGCCAAGCAGACGTTTCGCGCCGACCTCTACTTCCGACTCAACCAGGTCAAGTTGGAAATCCCGCCGCTGCGCGAGCGGCGGGAAGACATTGTTCCCTTGGCTGTCGAATTCATCGAGGAGTGCTGCCGCGAAAACGGCATCTCGGCCGAGGCCTTGGAACCGAGCCTGCCCGGGCGGCTCAAGTCGTATCGCTGGCCCGGCAACGTGCGCGAACTACGCAACGAAGTACGCCGCGCCGTTCTGTTCAGCCGCGACGGCCTGATCTCCTCCGACGCATTGGCGCCGGAAATCGTGCGCGACAAGCCCGCGCAGAAACCGGCCGAGGAGAAAACGGCCGTTAGCTTGGCTGGCGAAGTTGCCCTGACAGAGCAGGCCGCAATCGAGCAGATGCTGGCCGCGCAAAATTTCAACCGCGCCGCCACCGCGCGGGCGCTGGGTATCAGTCGCGTTACGCTCTACAACAAGATCCGCAAATACAGCATTCAAATCGACCCGAAAAGCGGCGAAGAAGCGTAGCCCGCGGCCTTCTGGCTGCACTCGGATCAAGCCTTGGGATATACCCAAGGCGCACGGTATTCGCGGCGCAATAGGCGATTGGCGTCGTCATCGCCAATCACACGCTCCCGATCGCCGTCCCAGGCGACACCGCGGCCCAGTTTGAGCGAGAGCATTCCCAGCAGGCTCATCGACGTTGCACGGTGACCAATTTCGATGTCGCACGCCGGCGGCTGGCCCGATTCGATCGCGCGAATGAAGTCGGTCCACAGCAACGAGATGCTGTGGCCATCGGGCTCTTCCAGCTGCGCATCTTCGTGAATTTCCGGATCCTTGCCGTTGGCCGGGTAGAAAGTCCAGCCGTCGCGCCAGCCGACGTGGACCGTTCCCTTGGTGCCGTTGAAGTAGCAGCCGATGCGGGTCTTTTCGGCGCCTTGTCCAGCGAATTGCCGGTGTTCCCAAGTAGCCGTGAAAGACTCGAATTGGAACACGGCGACTTGCGAATCGGGCGCATCGGTCGTTTGTTCGTTGTCGTTGAGCACGGCCGCGCCCCGAATTGGACGTCCGCCCGTCGAGTAGATGTGTCGAGGATACTTTTCGTCGGTCCACCACAAGACTTGATCGAGCCAATGCACACCCCAATCGCCGAGTTGGCCATTGGCGAAGTCGAGGAAGTTGCGAAAGCCTCCCGGATGGATCTTGCGATTGAACGGCCGTAGCGGCGCGGGGCCGCAGTACATATTCCAATCGAGTCCTTCGGGCGGTTCACTGTTGGGCGCAGGCAGTTCCGCGCCGCCGCCGCCGTGAACAAACATGTTGACCAAACCAATCTCGCCAGCGCGGCCTTGTTTGAGAAACTCCATGGCGTGCGCATAGTGCGGGCCAAGCCGCCGATGCAGCCCCACCTGCACGACGCGCCCGGCCGATTTTGCCGCATTGAGCGTCGCGCGGCTTTCGAGAATCGTATGCCCGGTGGGCTTCTCCAGCAGCACGTGCGCGCCGGCCTCGATGGCGGCGATCGCCGGCAACGCATGCCAATGATCGGGCGTGGCGATGATGGCGATGTCGACTTGCTCTTTGCTGAGCAGTTCGCGGAAGTCTCGGTAACTTCGCGGCTCGTCGCCCGAGAGATCTGTCACTGTTTCGGCAGCCAGTTCGAGCGTGTCGGCGTCGACATCGCATAGCGCAACGACCTTCGTATTGCCCGCTGCTATCGCGCCTTGGAGCAGATTCATCCCCCACCAGCCCGAACCGATCAGCGCCGTGCGGTATTTTTTGTCTTTTGATCCAGCATGCACGAACGGCGCCCCGGCGAGCGCCAAGCTAGCGGTCGACGTGGCTTGGAGAAAGTGTCTGCGGTTGAGCGTCATCGATGCGGTCTCCGTTGACTGTCGGTTCATTCTTGCGCCGCTCGACGAACGTCGACACAGGCAATGTCGCCAGAGGCGCTGCGCACGTAGATTCTACCATTGGCCAGTACCGGTGCGGTCCAACATTTTCCATCCAGCACTTTCGCTTCGGCCAGCGGTTGAAAGCTGGCCGGAGAAGCGGCGACGACGGTCAAGTGTCCTTCGTCGCTCAGCACAAGCAGTTTGTCTGCCGCCGCGGTCAACGAGCCGAGGCCGAAGCCCGGTTGGCTCCAACGCACCTCGCCGGTCGAAAATTCCATGCACTTGAGCGATGTCTCTTCGTCGTCGTTGCCGTCGATCCCGTACAAGAATTCGTCAATAAGCACACTCGCGTTGAGTTGGTTGCGCATCAACTTGCTCTTCCACACAACGTCCGGCTGCGTGTCGGTCCAACGCAGCAGGGCCGCACCGCGTGTGTAGCCTGACGACAGAAAAACATGCTCGCCGGCAACAATGGCATCGGCCGCGGTACAACCGTATTGTACAAGCCATCGCTGGCGCCATAATTCGCGCCCCGATTGCACGTCGACCGCCAGATACGATTTGCCAGAAGCAATAATCGCGAGTGGCCTGCCGTCGCGAACCAGCGGAACTGGAGTGGCGTAACCGGCATCGCGGTCGGCCGAGGTCCAGGCGATTTCACCCGTTGCACGTCGGATAGCCGTTCCCGCTTCGCCAACATTGAGCAGCAACAGATCGCCTACGACAAGCGGCGAACCGGCAAAACCCCAGCCGGGGATGCGCACGTTTGCTTCGCGGGCAACGTTGATGTTCCAGCGGACAGCGCCGTTATGGGCGTCGAACGCGAACAGGTCGCCCCAGCGTCCCAGCACATAAACCGTGTCGTCGGCCACGGTCGGCGTCGAGGTCGGACCGCCCTCGAAAAACTTCGGCTCGAGCGCCGACTCGTAGGAATGCTTCCAGCGCACGCGGCCCGATTCGCTGTCGAGGCAATAAATCGTATCGACGTTTTCCTGGTTGCCGATCGTGTAACCACGGTCGGCAACGATCGACACGGCGGAAAAACCGATGCCAACCATCGCGCGCCATGCGATGGCAGGGCCTGCCGCGGGCCATGTCTCGGGCGAGATCGATTCCCGCGAAATGCCATCGTGCCGAGGGCCACGCCAACACGGCCAGTCTTCGGCCGTGGCGACGTTAACCAACATGGAAACAATGACGATCGCATGTAACCCGCGCCAACACTTTTTCGCATTCATCGAAGGCATGGGTTAACGATCTCCGGCGAGTGCAGACAGGCCGTAGAAATCGATGGCCGTCTTGCCGAAGATCTGCGCGCGTTCGCTCTCGCTAATAGCGCCGAGCGCTTCGACCAGCGCGTGATAGACCCGGTCGTAGCTGCCGGCCAACTCGCACACCGGCCAGTCGGAGCCGTACATGCAGCGCTCGGGTCCGAACAGTTCGAGCGCCGTTTCGACATACGGCTTGAGGTCGGCTGGCTTCCAATGCTTCCAATCCGCCTCGGTAACCATGCCGCAAAGTTTGCAGTAGAGGTTAGGGAACTTGGCGGCGGCGCGGAAGTTGTCGATCCAGTTTTCGCGTTTGCCGAGCTTGATTTCCGGTTTGGCGAGATGATCGATCACCATTGGCAATTCGGGCAGTTCGCGGGCAAGCCGAGTCGCATGGTGCAAATGTTTGGTGAAAAACAACAGATCGAACGGCACGTTATGCTTCTCGAGCACTTTCAGTCCGCGCAAGACTTCGGGACGGACAATGAAGTCGACATCGGGCTCGTCGTGCGTGACATGCCGAATACCTACGAATTTGGGCTGATCCTTGAAGTCGAGCAATTGCTCTTCGCAACGCTCGCTCGCCAAATCGACCCAACCGACGACACCGGCAATGAATTCGTGTTGCGCTGCCAGCGACAGCACCCACCGGTTTTCTTCCACGTTGTGCTGGGTCTGGACAAATACGGTGGCGTCGACGCCAACTTTTTCGATTAACGGCTTTAGGTCCTGCGGCAGGCGGTCGCGACGGATCGGCTCCAGTTGGGGCGGGTCCATCCAACCGTAATCGAAACGGCCGATTTGCCAAAAGTGTTGATGCGAGTCGATCGTGAGCGACATGATGGATCTCTTTCAGGAATTATGCTGCCGTGCTGCAGCGCCAGCACCTCATGAAGTAACGCTTGCAGGCCAGAATAACCGGGTGGAGAGCGAGAATGAAGGTATTGGGCCAGCGAATCGAACCGAAGCACGATGGGAAATAGCTAAAAACTAGGTTGGCGACACCTTGTATCGCGGTCCGATCCCTTTATAATAACGGAACGGATATTGAGAATTAGTCTCAATACAATCCTGCCTTCATGGCGTGTTCCCACCTGCTCGCGAGTACTCGAACCGTGAATGAGATCCCGCTAAGAATGCTTCGCGCCGGCGAATCCGGCCAAGTATGTCAGTTGATGGGCCGAGCCGATCAAGTGCAGCGACTTCAGGAACTTGGGTTCGTCGACGGGACAATCGTAGAGATGATTCGTGCCGGCGCCCCTTGCATTCTGCGACTCGGCGAAAGGAAGCTCGGATTTCGCGCTACGGATTTGGCGAACGTTCTTGTAAGAACGGGGTAGCCGAACTGGTGGGCAAGCTTTCAGAGTTCCAGGTAGGACAGCGCGGTCAGGTTGTTGACGTGCTCGGCAACGACCATCTGAGCCGACGGTTGCTCGAAATGGGTATCACCCGAGGTGTCGAGATCGCGCTGATCGGAACGGCGCCGCTGGGCGATCCTTTGGAATTGGAAGTTCGCGGCTATCGGCTCAGTGTCCGGCGCGGCGAAGCAGAACGCGTTGAGATGCAATAACTGCCGGCGGCAACCGCCGTCCTAGCCGTCGACCGAAAACCAGAATCCTCCGATGCCGACCGCCGAACAAGCCAGCTATTCGATCGCTCTGATCGGCAATCCCAACACCGGCAAGTCGACACTCTTCAATGCGCTCTGCGGCTTGCGACAGCGCGTGGGCAATTATCCGGGGGTTACGGTCGAAAAAAAAGTCGGGGTGCTCGAATGCGAAGGAAGGCGCCTCCAGGTGGTCGATCTGCCGGGAACCTATAGCCTCGCGCCTCATAGCCCCGATGAAATGGTGGCTGTCGATGTGCTGCTTGGTCGCAAGCCGAATCAACCTGCGCCCGACGCCGTATTGTTGATCGTCGACGCCAGCAATCTCGAACGTAATCTGTACCTGCTC
>JAGQOS010000109.1 GCA_020427265.1 Planctomycetales bacterium | reverse complement strand
GCTCGTCGCCACGGCCGCGCTGGCCGTGCCCGAGTTGGACGGCAAAGTGGCGTTCGTTTCCGACACCCGCGTTTCCGGTGTCTCGCATGGCGCGATTGGCGTGCATTGCGCGCCCGAAGCCGCCGTGGGCGGACCAATCGCCTTGGTCGAAGACGGCGACACGATTTCCTTCGACCTGGCAGCGGGTGAGATTTCGCTGCAGGTAACCGACGAGCAGCTCGCGGCGCGCCGCGCGGCGTGGCGGCCGCGGCAGCTTGTGTACCAGCGCGGCTACCTGGCTGACTTCGCCGCAACCGTAACGCAAGCGAACCAGGGCTGTGTAAGCCGCGTTCGCTCAGGCCTCTTGTAATTCGGCCCGACTATAGAGATCGTCCCAGCCGACAATCGTGCAACGCGCCGCCAGGTGATCGCCGTGGCGCAGGTCGTCGAACTCGGCGTTGCGGTCCTGGCGAAACAGCATGGAGACCTTCTGCTCGCTTCCGGCGAGTGTTCCCTTGATCGTGCGCCCTTCGCGAAACGTGCGATCGTCGACGTAGCCAAACGTGTGCGAAACGTCTTCCACGACGATGGCGCAATCGAAAACCTGTCCGGCAAGCGCTTTCACGGCCGTTTCGCGCCGTCCGCCAAAGCGATCGGTCGCGGCCAGGTCGGCCAGGGTCGCCAATAAGGGAGATACCCGCTCGGCGGCTGCTGCGGAATCCGACTCTGGCGGCGCATGAGGCGCTGGCGGTTCGGGCGCTTCGGCATAGGGATCTTCCCATTGCTCGTCGTCGGTCGCCATCGCTTCGTGATCGATCGGCGCCGGTTCGTCGGCCACGATCGCGGCGTCGAGTACTGATGTGTTGTCGGCCATCGGTCGGGCATGGGCCAGCCTTGGTTCGTCCTTCGCCGGATCGCGCGAAGCGCCATTGCGCAAGAAGGGTCGCACGAGCAGCACGTGCGTATGAACCCAGTCGGGCCACCGCGGCACATCGATACGCACGGTCAAATGCCAGAGCACTTTGTTTTCGGGCGCGAAGAAACTATAGGCTGCATCGGCGGGAATGGGCACCTGGGTTTGCAGCGCCAGGGGGGCTGCAGGATCGAGCGTGCCGGCGGCGACGAGCGTGGTCGTCTCGTCGAAGAAGGTATGGGTATGGGTCGATTTATTGGTGCCGCTGCCCGAGACGGCCTTTTCCTGGCCGACGAGCCGCGCGGTAATCCCGTTGTGCGGCGTCGATTTGCGCGGGCGCACCGACAGGGCCAGCGGAACGTGCCCGCCCGGCACGACGTTGATCGAATCGAGACAAAGCTCGACATCGCCAATACGTTTCTCGGCCATCTGCTTGCGGATCGCGAAGTACAGCATGACTAATCCGACCGGTATCAGAATGATTCCGAAAGGGAAGAAGCAGAGAGCTCCCACTACCAACAGAATGACGGCGAGCGGCACGGACACGGCGTTGGAAAACCCGCCCAGCTTTTGCACGGCGTCGTCGGCCATTTCGATGCCGGCAAAGTATTCCGGGGGCGTCGGCGCGAGCAGAAATTCTTCCTGGCATTTCGGGTCGAACGCCCAAGGAACGCTCACGCGCGCCGCCACGTAGTGGTCGACATTGATGTAGTTTCCACGATACGTTGCCGGGCCGGGTGGCGCGAGGAAGCGAAACGGGTAGCTGGCCACTTCGCCGACGCGCCATTCGCCGGTGAATAAAACGGTTCGCGCGCGATCGCCCGTATCGCGATTGCCCCGGCCGTGCGTTTGCCAGAAATGCTCGACGGCCAGTTCGTCGCAGCGCACATCCTGGTTGGCGCGCACGACGATCTGACCGCGCACCTCTTCGCCGGTGTGGTAGGTGCGATTCGGCCGTTCGAATTCGATCGTGAGGTCGCACTTGGCCATGGGAAGGCTCCTGCGTCAAACTTCGCGGATGTGTTCCAGTTGTTGAAAACAATCGTACAATTGCTGCTCGATCGCGCGTAGATCGGCCCCGTGTCGGGCAAGAAGCTTGCGGATGGTCGCTCGACCCACGCCCGGCAATGGCCCCGCGCCGCGGCGAGCCCAGGCGATGCGTCGCTCGAGGATCGTGGCCAACGCGCCTCTGGTCAACGCGCCGCCAACGTGAACCGTCTGCACTTCGATGCCGGCGCGCGTTAATTCGTCGGTCACATCCTCATGGCTCGCCAGGGCGAACGACACGTTGCGGCGAAACAGTCGCCGCCTTTCGCGCTCCGGCACGCGTTGTAGTTCGTCGATGAACAGCGGCATCGATTCCGCGAAGCGGGGACGCTCACCCTCGCCCACGTGCACATAGATTGAATTGGGAAAGGCGGCCTGGATGGCGATCAAATGGGTCGTTTTTCCATGCCCCTTCTCGCCCAGAAACAA
The DNA here is from genome assembly GCA_020427265.1 of Planctomycetales bacterium. Taxonomy (GTDB): domain Bacteria; phylum Planctomycetota; class Planctomycetia; order Pirellulales; family JAGQOS01; genus JAGQOS01. The sequence continues at coordinate 9,849 of JAGQOS010000109.1, read as the reverse complement.
GACCGCGGCGCCGGGCCGTCGCAAACGCTCGATATGATGCGCGACATCGACCACGGCGAAATCGAGCCGGTCGACCAGATCGGTCTCGCCGAACGGATTGCGACGCAGATTCAAATGGGCAAACGGCAGCGCCGGAGCGGAATGACTGGGGGCCATGAATCTCAGTTCGTTCTGTTCGTAAGGTTCTTGCTTTCTTGGACGTCGCGCCGGTATGCCCGACCTGGCCGCGTTCCGGCATGCTCGACCTTGTCGCGTTGCTATTCTGCATCGAAAAGCCGTAATATTTCAAGATGACCGAGAACCGGGCTCGCCCCGGCGAAACGCGCGTTTTCCAAGGCAGCACGCGGCTCGAGTAGCTCTTGGCTGTTAAGTGCCGACCAACGTTGCGGTTGTTGATTGCAGCGATGGCGAACTTTCTCTGCTTGACTTTGAGAATGCGAAATGGCCCTGTCGATCGTTCAACCTGGAAACACAGAAGCTGGCGGCCCATGCATCGCGCCCAGACCAGCGCCGACGCACGAATTGCCACACGTAGAGCCGGCGCCCGCGACCTTTTCACTTGGCTCACTGCTACTCTTCACCACGCTCGTTTCGGTGTGTCTCGCCTGTTTTGCGATCCATCCGTTGGCGGGAATCGTTGCCGTTGTTGTCTGCGTGCCCGGGTTCGGCCGGACGGCGGTCGTCACCGGCCAGCGTTTGCAGCAGAGCAGGGCGACGAGTTCAGCTCGCAAGATCGAGTTGTTCGCGATCTCCATTACTCAGTTCTGGATTGCCGGGATCGCCGCTGTGGGTGCGCTCTTCGGGGCGCTGCTCGCGGTGCTCTTCTTGTACGCGCTGGCGGCCGTCGCTCTCGACGTCGTGCTCGCGGCGGTCGGCAGCAGGCAAGTGATCGATCCCGTCTTTATTCTTGGTCTGGGGTTGCCGGCGTCGCCCCTGGTGGCGACGGGCGTGTTTATTTGGATGCTGCGTCGATGCTGGGTCGATATTCCGCGACGCGAAGCGTTTGTCCGCCGTCACCGGATGTGCGCGGCCAACGCTTCGATCGATCGTGCGCGGCAATCGTTAACCGATAGTGGCGAATGAATACCGCCATTGAATCGTGGCCGGGATCGCCTGCGGCGTTGCGGTCGGTGCGAGGACGAGGTCGCTTTCCATCGCCACATGTGTATCGTGCCCAACGGCGCGAACTTCGCAGCATTCGTCGAACAGCCGCCTGCCGGCGCTGCCCTCGTGGTCTGATGCAAAGCGGTAAATGCTTCCTAGCTGATGTGGCGTTTGCTTGACCCGCACAGCCACGTCGAATTTCAGGACGTCCGTGTGTGGATCGGCTTCACAACTGAGCGACCAATGACTCGACCCCGCCATGCCGATCAGCAGCGCCACGCGCGCCGAGCCGTCGCGCTCTTCGAAGTTCAGTTGTTGCAGCGGCGGGCTCGCCGGCCACGGTGTTTCCCCGGTTCCTTCCAGCGAAGCAAGGATCAAGCGCGCATCGTCACCGGCGCCGAACCAGAGCGAATGGCCGATGCGATCACCCACGCGCTGGAATACGACGCGCAGCCGACCGGCGTTTAGTTCGCCGACCTTGCTCACGACGGGTCACCGTCTTGGCCAACGCGCCAGCGCAGGAAGGCGTCGAGAAATTCCTGAATGTCGCCGTCCATCACGGCGTGGAAGCTGCCCACGCGCTGTTTGGTGCGTTGATCCACGACGCGCTGATCAGGGTGCAAGAAGTAATTGCGAATTTGGGAGCCGAAGCCGGTTTTCGCCTGTTCGCCGCGTTTGCCGGCCATTTCGGCTTCGCGTTTTTCTTCTTCCAGGCGCGCCAGGCGGGCCCGCAGCATCTTCCAGGCGGTTGCGCGGTTCTTGTGCTGGCTCCGTTCGTTCTGGCACTCAACGCGCACGCCGGTGGGCTTGTGAATCAGCCGAACGGCGCTGTCGGTCTTGTTCACATGCTGACCCCCGGCGCCTTGGGCCCGGAAGGTTTGCGTTTCGACATCGGCCTCGTTGATGTCGATTTGAACCGAGTCGTCGATTTCCGGCGAGACATCAATTGCCGCGAAACTCGTTTGCCGCTTGCCTTCCGAGTTAAACGGGCTGATCCGCACCAGGCGATGCATGCCCGTTTCCCCTTTCAGGTATCCGTAGGCCATCGGCCCGCGGATGGCGATCGTGGCGCTGTTAATTCCCGCCTCGTCGTTGTCCTGACGATCGAAAAGCTCCACTGAATAATCGTGTTTGCCGGCCCATTGCGTGTACATGCGCAATAGCATCTCGGCCCAGTCGTTGGCGTCGGTGCCGCCGTCGCGGGCATTAAAGGTCAGGATGGCGCCGGCGTCGTCGTGCGGGCCATTGAGCAAAGCCTGCAATTCGATCGACTCCACGAGCCGTTCCAAATGCGCGGTTGCGCTGGGAACTTCGGCGGCAAATCCTTCGTCGTCGGCAGACATTTCGATCAACGCTTGCAGATCGTCGGCCGCCGAAATCGCTTCTTCCAGCGGTTTGAGGACGGCCTTCAGGCCCTTGAGACGGCCCACGGTCGCCTGAGCCTTTTCCTGATTGTTCCAAAAACCCTCGCGGGCCATCTCGGCTTCAATCGTCTCGACATCCGCGCATTTGCGATCGTAGTCAAAGAGAGTCTCGTAGTTGGAGGATCCGCTGGCGAATGGCGCTGGCTTTGTCGACAATTTCCTTTTCCAGCATCGTAAGACTCGGGTGGAGAGGCGTTTGGGGGAGAGGTCTGTTCCGGTACCTGATTATAGAATCGCCCCCGCTTGCTGGAAACACGTGTTTCCTAGTCGTTGACTTTCGTCGCCACGACCGAGACGATGAATGTTGCGAGCAGTCGCCACGTGGGCGGCGGGCGAGGCGTTACAAGTCACTTCGAGACGAGCGCGAATCATGACACGCGTGGTGCTGGCCATGTCGGGCGGGGTCGACAGCAGTGTTGCGGCCCACCTGCTCTTGGAGCAGGGCTACGACGTGGTCGGCGTTTTCATGCGCCACGGCGAAACTTCGCCGGTCGCTTGCGCCGCGGAACCCGCCGCCGACGATGCGAGTCTGCCGATTGTTTCCCCGCGCACCGATCACAAGCAGGGTTGCTGCACGGCGAGCGACGCGGAAGACGCCCGCCGCGTTTCCGATCGGCTGGGCATTCCGTTCTACGCGCTCGATCTAAAGGAAGAATTCGGCCGGATTATTGACTACTTCGTTGCCGAGTATTCCGTCGCCCGCACGCCGAATCCGTGCGTGATGTGTAATAACTGGATCAAGTTCGGCAAGCTCTTCGACTATGCCGACGCGATCGATGCCGAGTTTGTCGCCACTGGGCATTACGCGCGGCTCGTTCGCCAAGCCGATCGCCGGCGGCCGCTGCTGTGCCGAGGCGTGGACTCGGGCAAGGATCAGTCGTATGTGCTCGCGGGCGTGGCGCGCGACTTCTTACCGCGTATGTTGCTGCCAGTAGGTGAGTTCGATAAGCCGACGATTCGGCGAATCGCCACCGAGATCGGCCTGCGCGTTGCCGACAAGAAGGACAGTCAGGAAATTTGTTTCGTCACGCCTGGCGAGCATGGCGAATTCGTGCGCCGCCGCCGCGGCGAAGTCGAGTCGGGTGGCGAGATCGTTACGTCGGCCGGCGAGGTCGTCGGTCGGCATGCCGGCATCGAGAATTTCACCATCGGCCAGCGCAAAGGCCTCGGCGTCGCCTTCGGCGAGCCGCGCTATGTGGTGCGCATCGATGCTCAGCGGCGCCAGGTAGTTGTGGGAATGAAGGAGGAGCTGGCTTGCCGGCAATTGACCGCCTCGCAGTTCAATTGGCTCGTCGATCCGCCGGCCGATCCCTTTTCCTGTCAGGTACAGATTCGCTACAACTCATCGGCACGCCCGGCCACGGTACGCCGGCTCGGCGAAAGTCAGATCGACGTACAGTTCGACGAGCCGGCCGACGGCGTGGCGCCGGGCCAAGCGGCCGTGATTTACCAGGGCGACGAGGTGCTCGGCGGCGGCTGGATCGACTGAGAACGATTTCAAAACGGCGAGCCGGAGGCCTCAGCCTACGTGTTTTTCGCTTACCGGACGACAAATGTCCCCCGCTTGCCAGTTTCGAATTGCCGGCTGCCGGTTTTTGGGGTTTCCGCTCCTTCCAGGGCTACTGTTCCCGTCCGGCTGAATCCCTTATCATACGCCAAGATACCGTGCCACGAGCGCGAATCTACGAGTACGCTGCGGAACGACGATTGGGAGAAGTCCGATGATGACGCTGTCTAGCATGTCGCTGCTCGCCCAAGGTGAATTGTTGAGCGAGGGAGTGATCGCCTTGATTATGATCGCCGTGATCGGTTTCCTCGGCGTGATCGCCGCCGTGATCTTTTTCAACTACGGCAAGATTTGGGTGCAAGCGTATGTTTCCAACGCCAACGTTAGCATGCTCAGCCTGATCGGCATGAGTTTTCGCCAGGTCGATGCCCGCATGATCGTCGAAGCCAAGATTATGGCCATGCAAGCCGGAATCGGGCTCGATCCCACAACCGGAATCACCACGCAGCGCCTGGAAGCGCATTTTCTGGCCGGTGGCAATGTACCGCGCGTGATCCACGCGCTGATCGCGGCGCATCGCGCTGATATCGATCTCGACTTCGACCAGGCCGCCGCCATCGATCTGGCCGGCCGCGACGTGCTCGACGCGGTGCGTACGAGCGTCTATCCCAAAGTTATCGATTGCCCCGATCCCAACAAGTCGGGCAAGTCGACCCTGAGCGCCATCGCCAAGAACGGCGTGGAACTCCGCGTGCGGGCCCGGGTGACTGTGCGAACGAACCTTGGCCAGTTGATCGGCGGTGCGACCGAAGATACGATCATCGCCCGCGTGGGCGAAGGGATTATCACGTCAATTGGCTCGTCGGCCACGCATTTGGAAGTGATGGAGAGCCCGGAGAAAATCTCGAAAGCCGTGCTGGCCCGCGGGCTCGACGCCCATACGGCGTTTGAAATCGTTTCGATCGACATCGCCGACATCGACGTGGGCGAGAACATCGGTGCTCGCTTGCAAGCCGACCAGGCCGAGGCCGACACGCGCGTGGCGCGGGCCCAAGCCGAACAGCGCCGCGCCAACGCCATCGCTACCGAGCAGGAAATGGTCGCCCGCGTGGCCGATAATCGGGCCCATGTCATCCAGGCCGAGGCGGAAGTGCCGCGGGCCATGGCGCACGCATTTCGCTCGGGAAATCTGCACGGAAACGGCTCTTCCGGCGCGGCGTAACGGCGTCTTTCACGCCCATTTCTCGAAAATGATTTTGCCAAAATCAACGCATAAGTGTACGTTGATATGTCGATAGGGATCCTATCCCAGGAATTTCCCGCGTACGCCAAAATTTCGAGGAGGACCAGGCCATGCTGACGATCCTTGGTCGAGCGGACCGGAAGTCGCAGTTTTGTGATCGCCTCTCGCGCCGCGGTTTTCTCCAGATCGGCGGTGCAGCGATGGGCGGGTTGAGCCTGACCCAGATGCTCGCGATGGAAGCCCAGGCCGCTGTGGGCAGTTCGCACAAGGCGATCATCAACATCTACCTGCCCGGCGGTCCTTCGCATATCGACATGTGGGACCCCAAGCCGCAAGCGCCGGCCGAGATTCGCGGCGAGTTCAAGCCGATCAAAACGAACGTATCCGGGATCGAAATCTGCGAAATGTTTCCTCGCGTGGCGGCAATGATGGACAAGTTCGCCATTATCCGCTCGCTGGCCGATTCCGACGGCGCGCACGATTGCTACCAATGCATGACCGGATACAAGAAAGGCGACCGCGGCCCGAACAGCGGTTGGCCGGCGGCCGGCAGTTGGGTCTCGCGCTTGGGCGGATCTGCGAACCAGGCCGTGCCGGCGAATCTGTCGCTAATGTATCCGACCGGCAACCGCACTTGGGGCGAGCCGGGCACGGCGACCTTCTTGGGCCCGGCGCACAATCCATTCAACCTGGTGGGCCGCAAGGCGCGCGAAAAGTCGGATAGCATGGTCTTGCAGGGCGTGACGCTCGAACGCCTGCAAGATCGCCATCGCCTGCGCGCGGCGCTCGACCAGTTCCGCCGCCAGGCCGATGTGGCCGCGCGGCTGGAAAGCTTCGATGCCTACGCCGAACAGGCGATGGGCATTCTGACCAGTTCGCGTTTGGGCGATGCGCTCGATTTGTCGCTCGAAGATCCGGCGATCTTGGCCCGCTATGGCGAGAGCGACACCAAGTTTCAACGCGACGGCGCGCCGAAGATGGTCGAGAACTTCTGCATCGCCCGGCGGCTTGTCGAAGCCGGCGCGCGCTACGTTTCGCTCAACTACAGCCGCTGGGACTGGCACGGCGGCGATGGCATGAACTTCCCCCGCTCGCGCGAGGAGATGCCGCTGCTCGACCAGGCGCTCTCGGCCCTGGTGACCGATCTGCACGAGCGCGGGCTGGATCGCGATGTGTCGGTCGTGATGTGGGGCGAATTCGGCCGCACGCCGAAAATCAACAAAAACAACAGCCGCGACCACTGGCCCAAGGCTAACGCCGCGATCCTGGCGGGCGGAGGCATGCGCACCGGGCAGGTGATCGGCGCGACTAATCGTTATGGCGAAGAACCGGCCGAACGTCCCGTCAAATTTCAGGAAGTTTTTGCCACGCTCTACCACAACCTGGGCCTCGACGCGCATCGCGATCGGGTGTTCGACGGCAGCGGCACGCCGCGCTACCCGGTGCCAGCCGGCATCGAGCCGATTCGCGAATTGATCTAATTTCTCGGACAGCCGTGTGCGGCATTCCGGCTATGGATAGGCGCGATTGATTCCATCCTTCGTCGGGCAGGTTTAAAACACGTTCTATGAACCCTCTCCTGGCCCCTCCCTTTGAAAAGGGAGGGGAAGTCGCTGCGCCGATCGGGCAGTGAGGTTTGTCGGACGCCGAAATCCGGGCTGTCGGCAAATTCCATGGTGGCGCGGTTCTCCGAGCCGTGGTTTTATAGGACTCCACGACACGGAGTGTCGTGCTGCGCTCCCAATCAAGCGATATTCGATTTCCGCATTTTCTTGCTGCGCGCCAGCGATTGGGGTATCATCGAAGCTGTCTGTCCCACCCTGTTTCGGTGGCTGCCCGGGTGTTGGCGAGTCGCGATGTGCGGCGCCGCGACGGCGGCCATTTCCCACCGATTGCCGACGCGAGAGTCATCGCATGCGAAACTGCGCTGCAAGAGTTTTGGGGTTCGCCCGCCGGTCGATGTTCGCGTTGGGCGCGCTTGCGCTTCTTAGTCTGGGTGGCGCGGCGCGGGCCGAAGACAATTCGGCCGCCGAGAAGATCGATTTCAACACGCAGATCCGGCCTCTTTTTTCCAACACCTGTTTCAAATGCCATGGTCCCGATGACGACGAGCGGAAGGGTGGTACGGATGGTCTGCGACTCGACACGCCCGACGGGGCGACCGAAGACTTGGGAGGCTATGCGGCCATCGCGCCGGGTGATCCCGACGAGAGCGAACTGTTGCGCCGGCTAATGACCGACGATGCGAGCGAACTGATGCCGCCGCCGAAGGCGGGACCGCGGTTCACCGCAGCGCAAGTCGCCTTGGTGCGTCGCTGGATCGAGCAGGGCGCGCCGTATGCCCAGCATTGGTCGTACGTCCAACCGCGCAAGGCGGAATTGCCGCCGGTCAAGGATTCCACCTGGGTCCGCAACGAGGTCGATCGCTTCCTGCTGGCGCGGCTCGAACGCGAAGGGCTCGCGACATCACCCGAGGCCGATCGCGCGGCGCTCATTCGCCGGGTGTCGCTCGATCTGACCGGGTTGCCGCCGGCGCTCGACGAAGTCGACGCCTTTCTCGCCGACCAGGCGGAAGGAGCTTACGAGCGGCTGGTCGATCGGTTGTTGAAAAAGCAGAGTTACGGCGAGCATTGGGCGCGCGCGTGGCTCGATCTGGCACGCTATGCCGATTCGGCCGGTTATGCCGACGACCCGCCGCGCACGATCTGGGCCTATCGCGACTACGTCATTCGTTCGCTCAACGCGAACAAACCGTTCGACCAGTTCACGATCGAACAGATCGCCGGCGACTTGTTGCCCGAACCAACCGAAGACCAATTGATCGCGACCGCGTTTCATCGCAATACGCTAACGAACAACGAAGGCGGCACGAACGACGAAGAGTTCCGTAATGTGGCGATTGTCGATCGCGTGAACACGACGATGGCCGTGTGGATGGGTACGACCATCAACTGCTGCCAGTGTCACAATCACAAGTACGACCCGATCAGCCAGGAGGAGTTCTACCAGCTCTTCGCGATTCTCAATAACACGGCCGACGCCGACCGCCGCGACGAGAGTCCGTTGCTCACGATTGAAACCGACGAGGTCAAACAGCGCAAGACCGAACTGCAAGCCAGGATCGCCAAGCTAGAGCAGCAAATCGCCGCCGATGCGAACAAAGAAAAGTCGACCGCCGAGGCGCCCCAGCGTAGCGGCCCGCTGGCCGTGCGCTTCGTGCGGATTGAGTCGTTGCAGGAGAACGCGTTTTTGCACATCGCCGAATTCGAAGCCTTCGTAGGCGAGAAAAACGTGGCCATCGACGGCCAGGCGTCGCAGTCGAGCACCGACTATGACGCGCCGGCCAAACTGGCAAACGACGGCAACCGCAGCGGCGACTTCTTCGGCTCGAAGTCGGTCACGCATACGAAGCAGGAAGATCGCCCCTGGTTGGAGATCGATCTGGGTCAACAGTTGCCGATTGAGCGCATTTCGGTCTGGAATCGTACCGACGGCAATGTCGGCTCGCGACTCCAAGCCTTCCGCTTCGTCGCGCTCGACGCCGAGCGCCAACCGATTTGGGTACATCGGTTCGACCAATCCCCTAATCCTTCAGCCAGCGCCGAGTTGCCGCCGAAGCACGAATCGCTTGCTGAGCAGGACAAGGCCGAACTGGTCGCGTATTTGAACGACGGCGCGCCGACGAAGCCCTCGCCGTTGCAAAAGGAACTAGAGGCGGCGCGCAAGCAGTTGGCCGGTGTCAAAGGCGTGACCGTGCCGATCATGCGCGAGCTGGACCAGAATCGTCGCACGACGCATGTCCAGTTGCGCGGCAATTTTCTCGACAAGGGCGCCGAGGTATCGCCCGGCGTGCCGAGCGCGTTTCACGCGCTGCCACAGGGCGTGGCGACGCCCGACCGGTTGGCGCTGGCCCGCTGGCTCGTCGACGAGAAAAATCCGCTCACGCCGCGCGTGCTGGTGAATCGTTATTGGGAAAAGCTCTTTGGCCTGGGCATCGTGCGCACGAGCGAGGAGTTTGGCTCGCAAGGCGAACCTCCGGAGCATCCCGAATTGCTCGATTGGCTGGCGGCCGATCTGGTGGAGCACGAGTGGGATTTGAAACGCCTGGTGCGTATGCTGGTCACGTCGGCCGCCTATCGGCAGTCGTCGCGCGTGACAGCGGAGCTTCTGGAACGCGATCCCGACAATCGGCTGCTGGCCCGCGGTCCGCGTTTCCGGCTCTCGGCTGAAATGATTCGCGACCAGGCGCTCGCCGTGAGCGGTTTGCTTTCCGCCAAGATATACGGGCCGCCGGTCAAACCGTATCAGCCCAAGCTCGGCGTGAACGCGGCCTTCGGCGGCGGCATCGATTGGCAAACCAGCGGGGGCGAGGACCGGTATCGTCGCGGGCTGTACACCACATGGCGGCGTTCGAACCCGTATCCTTCGATGGCGGCCTTCGACGCGCCGAACCGCGAAGTGTGCACGATCCGCCGCGATCGGACGAACACGCCGTTGCAGGCGCTCGTTACGCTTAACGATCCGGTCTATATCGAAGCGGCGCAGGCGCTCGCTCGCAAGATGGTCACAGG
>JAGQOS010000108.1 GCA_020427265.1 Planctomycetales bacterium | reverse complement strand
TCGAAGAGCCGTTCGCTTGAGGCCGAAGCCATCAGCACTGGCACGTCGCTCTTCGATTGATCATCGTGGTAGTTGTCGTGGCGATACCCTTGCTGCGGCACGACCTGGAGGTCGTACGACGGGCGGACCGCATCGGTCAGCAGGAAATCTCCGTAGCGCCGCACGCCCAAGTGGGCCTCCAGCTCTTCCTCCGAGAGATGCTCGAAGCTGCTGGTCGTGAGCGGCTGCCCCTCCTCGCGAAACACATTACGAAAGAATTTCTTCAGAAAGCCCATCGATCTTCTCAGCTCTGTTCTAAGGGGGTCTCGGCGGGTAGGTTGATGCGAGGGGAGCTTCTACTCGGTGTGGTCATTCAATGCAGCAGGCGGCCAATAGGCGGCGTTGCTGCTTCAGGTCCCGTCATCGTTGGCCTGTTACCTTAAACCTAGGTCACGTTTCGCGGCGTTTCTGCCCGCGTCACCAGGTTTCCAAGGGCCGATAGTCCAACGGTCTCAAAACCGCTACAATCGTTTTCACTGCAACCGCTTGATCAGCGACCTTCGACGCGCACGGCGCATCGACGTACCGAAGTCTAGCACTCGGTTATTCGCCAAGCGGGCGAATTGGATCGGAACTTGCCAGAGCGCGAATCGTTGTGGTACGGCTTTAAAGCTCGGGGAAACTTTGCCACCGCCTCGTGGCATCGGGCGTTTGAGCAACCACGAAACTTGGGCGGAGAACGGCCGTGCGAAAACGAACTCCTGGCGCTAATCGCAACGACCCGCGCGATCGCGCGGCAATGAAAAATTTTTCCTTGCCCTCCGTGGCGCGCATCGGCGGTTGCCTGGCGCTTCTCGCAACCTTTTCGGCTTGCGGGCTCTTTGGCGATGCCGACAACTCGGGCGAAAATTCGCCCGCCGACAAAACAACGGCCGACGCGTCGCCCGCAGATCATGCCGCTAACGAACAAGAAACTTATTACGTAATTTACTTGGCCGGCGCCAAAGTAGGGTATTCGCGGCAAGTCGCGCACGCCGGACAAGACGACCAATCCATCCGCACCGAGCAAGAGACCCATCTCAAACTCCGGCGCTATGGCCAGGTGATCTCCAATACCATGCGCGTGAGTCAAGTGAATGCCGCCGATGGCGGTTTGTTGCGGCTGGAAAGCGAATCGCAGCTTGGCCCCACGAAAAAGCGCACGGTCGGTCGCATCGACGGTGCGACCCTCGTGCTGGAATATCCCGGACAACCGAATCTGTCCCCGGTGCGCCAGCGCTGGACGGAGGAAGATGGCGGCTACTTTGCCGTGGAGCGGTCGCTGCTGGCCCAACCGCTGCGCGAAGGCGAGTCGCGCAAAGTACGGCAATTCAGTCCGATCCTCGACCATGCCTACGAAGTTGATCTAACGGGCGGACCGCGCGAGGAAGTCGAATTGCTCGACGGCCGCTATGAACTGCAGCAAGTCGCGATGCAAGAACGGATTCCGCTCGCGCCCAATGGCGCCGCGGCGGCGGCGCTGCAAACGGTCGTCACAACGCTCTGGTGCGATGAACAAGGCACGATCGTTAAAACCCATTCCGACACCATGCAGCAGGAAACCTACCTCTGCGATCGCACGGTCGCGCTGGCCGAATTCGACCCGCGTCAAATCGATCTCGGCACGAGCACAGTCGTGCCGCTCGATCGGCCCTTGCAGGACATGGCGGGATCGCATCGAGCGGTTTATGCCATCGACTGGCAAGGGGACGACGCAGCGTCGCTCTTTGTCGCACAAGATCGACAGCAGATCGAGGCAGGCGCCAACGGCGCGATCCAGCTCACCGTGTTGCATACGACCGACGCCCCAGCGCCTGATTCGGCCGACCGGCCGACTGCGGCCGATTCGTCGCCGAGCCCGCTCGTCGAGTCCGACGCGCCGGCCATCGCCGAGTTGGCGGCCGGCATTGCGCCCGACGAAACCGATCCGGCCCAACTTGCCCACGAACTGGCCCGCGCCGTCGACCGCTACATGACGAAGAAAGATTTCAGCCAGGTTTTCGCGTCGGCGGCCGAAGCGTGCGCTTCCAAACAGGGCGATTGCACGGAACATGCCGTGCTGCTGGCCGCGTTGTGCCGTAGTCGCGGCCTGCCGGCGCGTGTGGCGATGGGGTTGGTCTACATCGATTCGCTCGGCGGATTCGCCTACCACATGTGGACCCAGGTGTGGATCGGCGATCGTTGGCTCGGTCTCGACGCCACGCGCGGCGGCAGCGAAGTGACCGTCGGGCATCTGCAACTCGCGCATTCCTCGCTTCAGGGTGCGAAGGCGTATGGCAGCTTCTTGCCCATGCTCAAAGTGCTCGGCAAGCTCCGACTTCGTTTGCTCGCCGAAGATTGACAGGCGAGCGCCGCTGTGCGTTCGCGTTTATGACGCATCGTCCAGCTCTTCGGCGAGCATCTCGGCCACGATACGATTGCCGATTTCGTCGAAGTGGCAAAAATCGAAATAAACACCGGGTGATTCGTCGAGACGCTCGCCGGCGGCAACCACCGTTGCGCCCGTTTCAGCCGCAACCTCGAATAGGATGGCTTCATACTCGCGGTCCAAATGCACCGGCCGCCCGCCGTGTAGCGAGTACAGCGGAATACGCACCTGCAATGCCTTCTTCGCCTTTTCGTCGTTTCCCTCCGCCTGATAGGCCTGCGCCAGATAGATCCGCCCCAGATCGGCGAACATATTGGCCGCTTGCACGGCGCGCCGCAGATGCTCGATGGCCAGGGGTGCATCGTCGTCGTCGAGCGCCGAGATGCCGGCGCGCAAGTCGCGCGATTTGGTCGGATTATCGTGCAACGCTAGCAGCACGAGCCGAGCGTTATGTCGACGGGCAACGGTGCCCATGCGCCGCACATTCTCCCGATAGGCGCCGGGCCCCACGCGCGCAGGCAGCATCGTCAACGTTACATCGCGAGGCGGCTGCGATTCGGCAACCAGCAATTTGCGCAGACCGCGATAGAGGTAAAACGAATCGTACCAGGCGGGCCGTTGCTGGCCGATTTGCAGGAAGTGTTCCGGACTGTCTCGCAATTCCTCGCGCAACACATAACGCCGATCGTTGAAACCACACGAGACGATCACCGCGCTCGGCTTGAGTACTTCGAGCGCCTGCTCCAGACGGATGGCTGTTTGCAAAGACGAATAGCCGTTCACGCCAAGATTGACGACGTCTTGCTCCGGCAACAGGCGGTCGAGTTGCTCGGCGAACGATTGCTGGACCGGCACGCCGAATCCCATAGCCGTTGAATCGCCCACTACGAGAATCAATTCACGATTGCGCGGAGCTACTTGCGCACTGTCTTGCTTCACGTAGCCGTGGGCGTCGAATTCGCGATAACCATGAATGATCGTGCCAGAGAAATTCGGCCGCGGCCGCCAGCCAACTCGCGTGTCGAACTCGTACCATTCGGCATCGCGCGACGACAGGTCGTCGGCAACCGTCTTCCCCACACGCAGCAACGATTCGAGCAGCAGCAGCGGCACGAGCACGGCGACCGTAGCAAACAAGAGCTTACGGCGTGTTGAAATTCGGGAAGACTCCTGCGGCATGCCTGCGAAGCACTCCTTAAGGCCGACAACGCACGAGCGACATTACGGCGAACGACGTGCCATACGGCTGATGATAGGCGTACAACGGATAATCCCACCAACTGCCGTCTTTCTCTTGCAAAGGCAACAGCGTTTGCGCCATCAAGTCGCGAAACGGTGGCCGATCCGACTCGGGGAGTTCGTCGATACAAAGCGCCGCGTAAAAATGCCCATAGTAGTAAAAATAACCGGCGACTTGAAAATGCGACTCATGCGGGATCGGCCGCTTACGACCAATGCTCAACCAGCCGTTTCGCGCAAAGAGACGATTCAGCCACACGCGCAGCACGTCTTCACTAATCGTATCATCGCCCGCGCGGCGCAAAGCCAAATTACAAGCCTGCGATCGGCCCAGACTGCCACCCGGTCGATTGATGCCCAGCATGGGCCGCATCTTCAAGTACTCGCCATAGGCGTAGCTGTTGTCTGGTTTGCGCTGCCTTTGGATCGCGGCGACCGCCTTGTCGAGGAGCGATTGAGGAACTTCTACGCCAATCTCGCGCGCCTCGAACAGGGCGATGATCCCGGTAGCCGAAGTGAAACTGATCGAGCTGCTGCTCGGCTGCTTGGTTTGATAGCGGAAGTCGTAGTACCCCCACCCACCGTCGACCGATGCGTAACGCCCCAGCAGATCGACTTGCTGTTGCGCCGCGGCCACGATTTGCTTTTGCCGCTCGCTATCACCCGCACGTAACGCGTGCAAACGCGCGAGTGCCTGCAGCGAAAAGGCATGGCCCCACACGTTGTAAATTGCATCCCCCGTTGCGCGTCGCAGCGAGGGAAGATTCTCCAGCAGGAAGGCTTCGCCCCGGTCGATCGCCTCGCGCACCTCCCGACGGTCGTCCTGCGATTCGATCAACGCCGACACGCAGAGCGAAGTCGTGGCGTCGCGAAACGCATGGTGCGCCCCGGGCACGGGAGCGTAGATATTCAACCCCTTCGTCCGGGTCGCGCTGCCCCAGGAGCCGTTTTCATTTTGGTCACGCAGTAGAAAATCGACGCCGCGTTTGATGGCCGCGTCGAGTTGCTCGCGATCGACCGGCGCAGCTGGCTCGGGAATGGGGCCTTCGCGGTGCTCGACGCGCCGTGTTTCCGGCTCCGGCGGCTCAGCGCGCAACCGGTTCGCCGACAGCGCGGCGACGACGACGAGCATCGCCAGCACGATTCGTTTGGAAACAAAGAAGGAACGCATCGAGTTATTCATCCTTCTTCTTGCCCTTGGGGCTCTTTACCACGCGATCATCTTGGGCGAGTCCGGCTACGATCTCGATGTAATCGCCACTCTCCTTGCCCACCTGAACCGCGCGGCGCTGCGGCGTATCTTGGCTCTTGTCGACGAGCATCACGTAGCGGCTGTCGTCGAGTTCGTCGGTCGCAACGGCCGACTTTGGCAGCGTCAACGCCTGGGGGTTGCGATACGCATCGATCTTGAGCTTACAGGTCATGCCGGCGGCAAGCGGAGGCGCTTCGTTCGCGCCGAGCAAACGCAATGTCAATTCGAATTGCCCATCGGCGATCGGAATTGCCGAGACCGTGTCGACGAGGGCCGCAAGCTTCTCATCGGGCATGCCGGTGGGCGAAACGGCGGCCTGCATGCCCGGACGCGCCTGGCTGAGATGCTTTTCCGGCAGTCGCGCTGCGATCGAGCGGACATTTTGCGCGACAATCGTCATCAACACGTCGCGCGGCTTGACGGTTCCACCCTCGGTTAGTTGGGCCGCGAGCGCGGCGATTTGCGGCCACTTCCCGTCGACACTCTTGCCGTAATACACGACACCGTCGTGCGGAGCACGAATGGCAAGCAATTGCCGATCGGCCGTGAGCCTCGCGAGTTTCTTCTTCGCTTGTTCCAAATCGCGTGCGGCTTTCTGTACGGCAATCTGTTGTTGCCCGGCCGCCACCTGGGCCGCGAGCTTCGTTTGTTCCAGCGCCAAGGCCGCGGTTTGTTGATGCTGACGAAGCGACTGTTCGCGCCGGGGCTCGCCAAATTTGAAGTATTCGTCGTGTCCTAGTTCGGCTTGTTCGAGCGAGAATTTCGCCATCTCCACAGCGCGGCGTTGCCGCTTGAGAATAATCTCTTCGGTCTCTTCGGTCAGGTCGTCGGCCTCGTACATTTTTTCGAGCTGCTCCAACTCTTCGGTCGCATATTCGAGGTAGGCGCGGGCCGAGTCGAGGCTGACTTCGGCGCCCTTGCGGCCAAACTCTTTCTCGACCTTGAGGAAATGTTCCAAATCTTCGCCCGCCGTCTTGGCTGAAACTTCGGCCGCTTGCAGGCCGAGCCGCCGCGCGGCTTCAACACGGGGCTGATCTCGCTTAGCGGCTTCGAGCGCCAGCGTGTTCAGGCCGATTTCGGCCTCGAGTTCGGCGATCGCCAGTTGCAGCGATTCGGCTTTGAACTGCAACAGCACATCGCCCTTGCGCACCACGTCGCCATGGCGAGCAACCGACTCAATTTCCCACGGTTGCCATGCCTGCGGCTGCAAAGAAATCTCGCTCGCTTTCTCCGCGACGAAGACGCCGTCGACCTCGACCGTAACGCGCAGCGGTCGTTGCTCGACGGCCACCGTCTCGGGCGCCGCCTCCTTGGCGTCTTTCGCTTCCTTCTTCTCCTGCGCCACAAGCGGCACAGGGGCAACAATGGCAAAGGTCAGAACGGGCAACATCCAGGTGCGTATCATTGCTGGGGGGTTCCTTGCAGTGCGAAGCTTTCGTAGATGCAAAACAGAAGCGACGGGTCATTCAGGCAAACGAAAATCGGCAATCCAGAGCTGGCTCGTATGGTCCTCGGTGCGATTGCTGGTCCACATCAACTGGCGGCCGTCGGGTGAAAACACCGGGAGCACATCGGCCGCCGGATGATCGGTCACGCGCGTGATCGGCCCCGGCGCGAGGATGCCGTTGGCCCGCTGGAATTTCATCAGCCACAAATCGTAGTTCGGCCGAGCCTGCGGATTGCTATGGTCGGCGCCGGTCCAGATGATGTAGGGCTCGCTGGGGTGCCAATACGGCGCCCAATTCACGCCCACGTTGTCGGTCAGCGCGATGTCTTGCTTGCCGTCGACTGAGATCGCGTGGATCTGCAGAAAATGTTCTTGCTTGCGGTCGCTGCGAAAGACGATCCACTCGCCATCGGGCGAGAAGAAAGGCCCGCCATCGTAACCGGGCATGTCGGTCAGTTGCCGCACGTTCGAACCATCGGCATCCATGATGTAGAGATCGGGATCGCCATCGCGATCGCTACAGAAAACGATCTGTTTGCCATCGGGCGAAAACGCGCACTCGGCGTCGTAGCCGCGCTCGTTGGTTAACTGAATCCGATCGCCACCGCGAAGATCGCACGAAAAAATCTCCATCCACGGATCGAAGGCCCAGTCGTAACGACGTCGCTTGCCGCTGGCCTTGTACTGGTCGACGATTTTGCGTTCCGCCGCTTCGGTCTGATCGATAGCCGGATCGAGATGGCTCGAAGCAAAGATCACTCGCTTGCCATCGGGTGAAAAATAGCTGCAGGTGGTCCGGCCGCGGCCGGTGCTGAGCAAACTCGGTTCACCGCCGACCAGCGGCTGCGAATAAATCTGGTAGAACAGATACTCGCGCGGCACGGCTTGGTACACGATGGTTTTGCCATCGGGAGAAAAATAACCTTCCCCCGCCTTGGCGAATCCCGAAGTCACCTGCCGCACGTTGGTGAGAAACTTCCCTTCAATCGATTCCTCGGCCCGAGCTGCTGAGAACATCGGGACAAAACAACAAGCTGCCAAGGCAAAGGTGCGAAATCCATGCATTCCATATCTCCTGAACTGAACCAAGAACTAGCTACGAACGGCGGATTCGAACCGACGGCCCGGCCCGTTTCTGTTTGCCGCCAATTTGGTATGATTACGAGCCGAGGGCAATCCTTATTATAAGCAGATCCTCGCCAATCGGCGAACGGCCCGAATCGGCCTGTTTGGCGCGGCGGCAAGGCAATCCGCTCGGGGCGCGGCATGAAGATTTATACGAAGACTGGCGACGCCGGCGAGACCGGCCTGTTTGGCGGCCCGCGTGTGCGGAAGCACGATCGTCGTATCGCTGCCTACGGCGAAGTCGACGAGTTGAACGCCGCGCTAGGCGTGGCGCGATCGGTCGCTCGACGCGTCGAAATCGATTCGCTGTTGGAGAGACTGCAAAACCGGCTGTTCGATCTGGGTGCTGAACTGGCGACGCCCGACCCGGCACGGCACGGCACGAACCTGCTCGCGATGCACGACATTGCGTCGCTGGAGCAATCGATCGACCGGCTCGAAGAACAACTGGCCCCCCTGAAAACGTTTATCCTTCCAGGCGGCGGGCCGTTGGCCGCGCAACTGCACTTGGCTCGCTGCATTTGTCGGCGGGCGGAACGGGCGATCGTGGCCCTGGCGGAACACGAACCCGTCTCGGAAACGGCGCTGGCGTTCGTCAACCGATTGAGCGATTTGCTGTTCGTCCTGGCGCGTTATGCGAACCGACTCGATGGCGTCGACGACGTGCCGTGGACGAAGTCGGAATCCGGCGAATAGACGCCCGGCATGCCCGGGCGGCCGGCCAGACCAATTCACGTTACGACGCCGCGTCGGCGACTTTCGCCATTTCCTCGTCGAGCTTGGCCGCCTCTGCTTCGGCCTGTTCGATTGGCAAACCCTTCGCCACGCCCGGGCGCTTGTGCCCCGCCGCGCCTACATAGGCATTGCGCAACAGGCCCATCTTCTTTTTCGCCAGGGGCAGAATGGCCGCGGGCTTTTCGTGCAGCGCGAGCATCGCAGCGGGTGTGTCGCAGGCGGCGGCTTTCGCATCGCCAAACGCTCGAATTAGTTGCGCGGCCATGAACCAATGCCCCGCGTCGTTGGGATGAACGCCATCGCCCTGGAAATGGAATTGCAGATCTTGTTTGCGCCGCGCCGTCATTTCGTCCGTCATGGGACCATGCAGGTCGATCACCGCCCAGCCGTCGGCCCGTTTGCTCAACAGCCAATCGCTGTAACGTCCCAGCACGTCGTTGTACGAGAATCCGCGGAGCGGCCGACGTTGATCGTCGTAAAACGGCGGCGTGACAGCGACCAGCTTCGCGCCGGCCGCTTCGACTTCGTCCTTTAACCGCTGGTATCCCTGGCGATACTTGGCGAACCGCTGCTCGTCTAAGGGCTGATAGATTCCGCAGTTGATGCCGTAGCAGGAAATCACCAAATCGGGCTTGGTCGCCTGCAACACGCGTTGCAACCGCTCGTGTAAATCGGGCCGGGGAAACTTACCGCCAGCGTGTCCCTCTTCGCTCAGCCCCGAAACGGTTTCGCTAGGCAATCCGGCGTCGATGACATGTGGACGGGAGTCCAACGGTTGCGTCATCATCCAAGCGTCGAAATACGCGATATACTGACCACCAAACGTGATGCTGTCGCCCAAGAATACAACTCGCTCTGAACTGGCGAGTAGCGAGTGCAAATCGGTATCGGCCGCACGCGCCGAGAGCAACAATGGTGGCAGCAAGAAAAAAGCGATCGCAGCGAAGTGAACCTCTCGATGTCTTAACACGGCGTGCTCCTTCCTGGTATGCGAGCGATCAATTCTTTTCCGGCGGCAGCGGCTGTCCGTTCGTGATCTTATCAAAGCCAACACGTTTTTCGACGATACGCAGGATTTTTTCCGTGGAGCGCGCTTCGAATTTGAAGTCGTCGAGAATGAACGTTCTCTTGCGTCCGTCCTGCTCGTAGCGCAGGTAGGCGATGCCTTTGTTGTTCCACTTCTTCTTGTCGATTACCTGAATTTCGTCGAAGGCGACACTCTGCCCCCAACTGCCCTTGAGTCCTTTCTTGTCGGCCTCGATCCAACGCTTGCGAGCCCGCAAGTAGCGAAATAAGAAAATGAAACCGATCGGCGCTACGACGCCGGCCATGCCGTATTGCACGAGAATGTCGTTTTCGTCGTGCGGCTTGCCCGGCACTTCGCCAGGCCAGCTACGCTGATGGGCCAGATCGCGCCAACGCTTGGCAAGTTCGTTTTTCCAGGTGGGGTCGCGTTCCAGATCCGTGGTCTTGGCGAATTCTTCGCGCGTCGCCTCGCGCAACTGATTGTAGGCTGCGGCGCGAATCATTTGATTTGGATAGGTCACTTGGGCATCGTAGATGCACCAGAGTGTCATGCCGAGACAGGCGACGGCGACCAACAACAGCCGCCACAGAAACCCTGGGCTGATAACAGTTTTGACGGTCATGCGGGCGAAGACAAGAAGAAGTGAAGGCGATGAGAAACTCTGATTATGACCGGAAAACGCGAAAAATCAATCGGAGCTTTCCGGCAACAAATCCAGCACCACCAATTCCGGACGACACAGAAACCGGATCCGTGGCGCTTCGTTACGTTCCATGCCCACGCCGCGTGAAACGAGCAGTCGCCGGCCTTCGTCGAGCCGACTCAATCCGACCGCCCAGCGGCGCGGTACGCGACAGAGCGTCATCAGCGGCCCGACCAGCGGCAAACGGACCTGACCGCCATGGACGTGGCCTGCGACCATCAAGTCGGCCGCGACTGGGCCGAGCGCAAAGTTGGGACAATGCCCCAGACAGATATGAAAGCGGTCGCTGGCGGCAACTTCGACGCGATCAGAAAACGAGTCGTTCATCGAAAGCCCGGTCAGTCGCAAATCGTCGCGAGGCAGATCGAGCGAGCGCGTTTGGCGAAACAACGTAACCGGAAGGCCGTCGAACGAATCGGTCCAGCGATTCGAATCGACGTTGCCTTCCACAAGATAAACGCCCAAGGGCGCGGCGAACGGCAATTCGGCCAAGAGACGATTCAATTGCTCAGATAACTCGCGTTCATGCTCACGGCCCTGCCCCGTTTGCAGGTAGTCACCGGCACAGAGAATCATATCGGGCTGTTCAGCGCGAATTTGCTCGAATACCCGGCGTTCGAATTCGCCGATTACATCCGTCTGTAGATCGGCCAGCACGACAATCTTGAGCGGCCGCTCAAGCTTGGGTGAGCGGATCGTATGCCGCGTTACTTCGAGCCAGGTGGGTTCGATGAGAAATGCGTCGACTGCCACGGCAATGAATGACAAACAGCCGAGCACGGCCGCGGCGGAGAGCCGTTTCGACGCTTTCGCCACCAACACGGCGGTTCCCGCGAGGAACAGCGTCCCGTGCAGAAAGATGCCATACGACAGCAGCGCGAGCGCACCAAACCCGCCGTGACTGAGCACCAGGCTGCACACAACCATGCCGGCGCCGCCGAAGATGGTTGCCGACAGGGCCGTGCGCCAGGCTGGCTGTTGCCGCACGAGCGAAAGCGCACCGACGACAATCGCCAGCATGATCGCATTGTAGAGCCAAACGTTCACGTATGCGGAGCCTACTCGCAGGGCGCAAATTGAGCAAGCAAGCGGCGCAGTGTCATCGGCGTTTGGCCTCGTCGTAATACTGCTGCAACCGGGGCAAGGCAGCGGCAGCAGCCGGATCCTCAACCGAAATGCCAGTTTCCTGCGGCAACGCCCGGCAGTCGATCAGGTTCGGCTTCGGGCCATGCAGCCGCCACTGGCCATCGAAAACCACATTGGTTCGATTCAGGCCGGCCGTTACAAATTCGCGGGTGGCGGAATCCGACTTCCCTAGCAGCCAGGGTACGATTGAAACGCCGTCGAGCGAGTCGGCAGACGGCGCCCCGATCCCGGCAAGTTCGCAAAGCGTGGGAAAGAAATCAGTCATGTCGACGAGCTGATCGCGCACCGCGCCTTGTTGGG
The DNA here is from genome assembly GCA_020427265.1 of Planctomycetales bacterium. GTDB lineage: Bacteria > Planctomycetota > Planctomycetia > Pirellulales > JAGQOS01 > JAGQOS01. The sequence continues at coordinate 951 of JAGQOS010000108.1, read as the reverse complement.
GCAACCCAGGCCCGCGAATCAGAACCGGAATATGCATACCGGCATCGTCCAAATGATGCTTGCCTCCGCGCACCAGGCCGGCTTCGGTTCGGCGCGGTTGTTTGCTGTCGGTGCCGTTATCGCCGATGAAGAAGATCCAAGTGTTGTCGGCCACGCCCAATTCGTCGACTGCCGTAACCAGGCGTCCCACGAGCTTGTCCATGTAGGCGATCATTCCGCGCAGCGACGCGGGCCTCCCGGCCGCCCGGTCGTCGGGCGTTTCGGTAATCGGCCAATGCGGCAACAGCATGTTGTGATGAATGTAAAACGGCCGCTTTTCATCGATCGCTAGGCGCATCTGGTCGATCACGTAGTCGGCCAACACATCGGGCCCGAAACGCTCGGCGATGTCGTCGCGGATCTTGCCATCGTGATTAAAGCAGGGCTGCCAATAGCGAGTTGTCTTCGCGCCGTCGCGCCAAATCTGCCAGACGCACCAAGATTCGAAGCCTGCCGAACGCACGTGATCGGGATGATACTCGAGCGTGGCGAGCTGCCACTTACCCGTAACGGCCGAACGATAACCCGCCTGCTGAAACTGCCGCTGCACGGTCGGGCGATCGCCGAAGTCGATGGCCACATTCTTACCCAGATGCACCGGCAGCACGGTATAAAACTGATGCTTGGCCGTATAGCGGCTCGTGTAAAAACTCATGCGCGATGGTGTGCACACGGGGCTGGTGTACGCACGTGCAAGCCGTACGCCTTGCTTGGCCAGGCGATCGAGATGCGGTGTTTTGAAGTCGAGCCCTCCGTAGCAGCCGAGCGTTTCATACCCGAGATCATCGGCAAGTATGAGTACAATGTTTGGTACACTGCGGTCACTGGTATTTGACTCTTTATTTTCCGCATGTATTGACGAAACCGCAGTGAAAGTGATAAGTATGAGTGTAGCACTTCTATGTAGTAATT
>JAGQOS010000107.1 GCA_020427265.1 Planctomycetales bacterium | reverse complement strand
AAGAGGAACTCAAGGACAGTTACCTGACGTATGCGATGAGCGTCATCGTCAGCCGCGCGCTGCCCGACGTGCGCGACGGGCTCAAGCCATCGCAGCGACGAATTCTCGTCGCCATGAACGATCTGAATCTCACGCCGGGCGCGTCGCGCGTGAAGTGCGCGAAGATTTCCGGCGACACGAGCGGTAACTATCACCCTCACGGCGAAAGCGTGATCTATCCGACGCTCGTACGCATGGCCCAGGAATGGAACATGCGCCACGTGCTGGTCGACAAGCAGGGGAACTTCGGTTCGATTGCTGGACTGCCGCCGGCGGCGATGCGGTATACCGAAGCGCGCATGTCGCCATTCGCGGCGTTGATGCTCGATGACTTGAAGCTCGACACGGTCGACTTCGTGCCCACGTACGACGAACGCCGCACTGAGCCGGTCGTGTTGCCGTCGCGTTTTCCGAATTTGCTGGTCAACGGCACGAACGGCATCGCCGTCGGCATGGCCACGTCGATTCCGCCGCACAACCTGACTGAGGTCTGCCAGGGTATCATCGCCCTGATCGACAATCCGGCCATCTCGATCGATGAGTTGATGGAGATCATCACCGGGCCTGACTTCCCAACGGGCGGCATCATTTGCGGCCGCGGCGGCATTCGCAAAGGTTATTACACGGGGCGAAGCACAATTGTTGTGCGGGCCCGCACACACTTCGACGAGGTTGGCAAAAAGAAGCGAATTGTCATCACCGAGATTCCCTTCCAGCAGGCCCGCGACCGCGTGGAAGAACGCATCGCTGAGTTGGCCGCCGACGGCAAGATTCCGGGCATTTCCGGCACCCGGAACGAGAGTGATCTGAAGGAGCCGGTGCGATTGATTTTGGAGCTGAAGCGCGACGCCGATCCCGACATCGTGCTCAATCAGCTCTATCAGTTTTCGCCGCTGCAGGCGTCGTTCTCGATGATCCTGTTGGCGTTGGTCGATGGCAAGCCGCGCGTGCTGACTCTCCGGGAGATGCTGGAGGAGTTCCTGCGCCATCGCTACACGGTCATTCGACGGCGCACGCAGTTCTTGTTGGCCAAAGCCCGCACACGTAAGCATACGGTCGAAGGCCTATTATTGGCCCATGCGAATATCGATGAAGTGATTCGCGTCATTCGTCAAAGCAAGACGCAGGAAGAGGCCAAGCAGGCGTTGATGCAAATCCGCTGTCCATCTTCGATGCTCGAGCGGGCGCTGGGCGAAGAGGGTTTCCAGCGTTATCAGGAAGATCGCGGCGTTGCTCAAGAGTATTCGCTCACGCCGATCCAGGCCGACGCCATTTTGCGGATGACGCTTGGTCAACTCGTCAACCTCGAACAGGAGAAGCTCGCCAACGAATTTTCGAAGTTGCTCGATGAAATTCGGGAGTATCTCGACATTCTCAGTAACGATGCGCGGATTTACGGCATGATCCGCGACGACATGGAAGAGATTATCAAGAAGCATGGCGAACCGCGCCGCACTGAAATCAGTGGCGAGGAACTCGGCCACATCGATCTCGAAGACTTGATCACCGAAGAGACGATGGTCGTGACCATCTCGCATTCGGGTTATATCAAGCGAACCCCTTCGAGCACGTATCGTGCGCAGCGTCGCGGCGGCAAAGGCTTGCGCGGCGCTCAGGCCGACGAAGAGGATCCGATCGAACATCTGTTCGTCGCCAGCACGCACGCGTATTTGCTGTTCTTCACGAACCAGGGCAAGGTGTATTGGCAAAAAGTCTACGACTTGCCGCAGTTGGGTCGCGACAGCAAGGGTCGCAACATCGCTAATCTGTTGAACCTGGCCGAGGATGAAAAGATTGCCGATTGCCGCGCGGTGCGCGACTTCGACTTGCCCGGTCATTATCTGATGATGGCGACGCGTCGAGGGTTGGTGAAGAAGACTCCCTTGGAGAAATACAGTCGGCCGCTCAAGAGCGGCATTATCGCCATCAAACTGAAGGAAGATGACGAGTTGGTCGACGTCGTGGTTACCAAGACGGGTGATGAAGTCGTCCTGTCGACGGCCAACGGCATGGCGATCCGCTTCAACGAGGCCGACGCTCGGCCCATGGGGCGCAACACGAGCGGCGTGAAAGGGATTAATCTTGGCAAGGGTGACGAGCTCGTAGGGATGGTTGTGGCCGACCCCGAGGGCACACTGCTCACAGCCACGGAAAACGGCTACGGAAAGCGCACGAACTTCGGCCCCAACGAAGCGTTGGGCGACGACGATGCCGCCGAAGAATCCGGCGACGAAGAAGCTTCGTCGACCAATCGGTATCGCACGCAGCGACGCGGTGGCAAGGGCGTGCGCGATATCAAAACGTCCGCCCGCAACGGCAAGGTCATCGGCGTCACGCGCGTCGCCGACGAAGATGAAGTACTGATGATTTCGGCCCGCGGCAAATTGCAACGCATTGCGGCGTCGGATATCAGCGTTATCGGCCGCAACACGCAAGGTGTACGTATCATGGGCCTCGACGACGGCGATGTGTTGACCGCTGTCGTGCGCGTGCCGCAGGAAGAAAAGTCAGGGGAGGACCAGCCGGAGGCGTCCGGCGATAGCGAAGGGATGACGTCATGAAAATTGCGGTGATCGGAACCGGTTACGTTGGGCTTGTGACCGGAACATGTTTTGCCGACAGCGGCAACAAAGTTACCTGTGTCGATATCGACGAGCGGAAGATCGCGCGATTGCGAAACGGCGAGATCCCGATTTACGAGCCCGGTCTTTCCGAGCTGGTGATTCGTAACACGAAGTCGGGTCGGCTCAATTTTACGACCGACCTGGCCGCGGCCGTAGAGCCGGCCGAAATGATCTACTTGGCCGTCGGCACGCCGCCGGCCGAGGACGGCTCGGCCGATTTGTCGGCGCTGTACCGTGTCGTGCAGGATATCGCTCCGTTGTTGCGCGAAGATGCGATCGTCGTGACGAAGAGCACCGTGCCTGTTGGCACGAACGCCAAGATTTACGATCGGCTCAAGGAGCTGACTGGCCGCGAGTGCGACGTGGCGAGCAATCCCGAGTTTCTCAAGGAAGGTGCGGCGATCGACGATTTCATGAAGCCCGACCGGGTTGTGGTCGGCGTTCGTCGCGAGGAAGTGGGCGAGAAGCTGCGCGAGCTTTACTCACCCTTCTTACGTACGGAACATCCCTTTCTCGTCATGACACCGGAAAGCGCGGAGCTGACCAAATACGTGGCCAACGCGCTGTTGTCGACCAAGATCAGCTTTATCAACGAAATGGCCAACCTTTGCGAACGTGTAGGCGGCGACATTAACGACGTGCGTCGTGGGATCGGCCATGATCGGCGCATTGGGTTCGCGTTTCTTTTTCCCGGCGTCGGCTACGGCGGCAGTTGTTTCCCCAAAGATGTCAGGGCGCTGGCGAACGTGGCGCAACAGTACGGGGTCGAGCCGCGCATTCTCGAAGCCGTTGATGACGTCAACTCCAAGCAGAAACGCGTGCTGCAGCAAAAAATCGAAGATTATTTCGGCGGCGATCTCGCCGGAAAAACGATCGCCGTTTGGGGCTTGGCTTTCAAACCCCGCACCGACGATATTCGAGAAGCGCCGGCCCTGGTGCTTATCGATCGCATGCTCGAACTTGGCGCACGCGTTCAGGTGCACGATCCCGAGGCGATGGAGAATGTCCGCGCTGAATATGGCGACCGCTTGCAATACGCCAGCCTGCCACTCGAGACGCTGGCCAACGCCGATGCCTTGGCCATCATGACGGAGTGGTCGGAGTTCCGTCACCCCGACTTTGCCGAGATGCGGCGCGCCATGCGGCGTCCCGTGATTTTCGATGGCCGTAATCTGTACGAGCCGCAAGATATGCGCGAGGCCGGTTTTTCGTATTTCAGTATGGGCCGCCTGGCCACAATCGCCGAGTGAAGCGGCCGTTTTGTCCGTCGGATTGGAGCGTCAGGGCGGCTTGCCTGTGCCAGGAATTCGTCGGAATTTGCAACGCGCCGGCCTGCTAACTAGAATCTTAGTGCCTACCCGATTCGCGCGATCGCCTTGTTGAAGCCGCGCGGACGCCCCGCTGCTTCCATCCTTTTTCTCCCACCGATTGAGGAATTCATGACCGTGTTTTTGTCGCCGACCGGCTATCGACGAATGATTCTAGTTGTTTCCTGCGCAGCCCTGTCAGCGATTGCTTGCGGCGCTGAGCCTCAGCGTGATTTTTCGCAGGCGCCGCAGGTCGTGGCCAGCGAAGCGGCGGATGGGTCCTCGACACCCGCCGGCCCGGTAGTGGAGCAGGGCGACAGTCGTTGGCAGACCGAAGGTCCGAAACCCGATTGGATCTGGGCCAAGGAAGCGGGCGAGCAGTTTGCCTTTCGCAAGTCGTTCGCGGTCGACGGTCAAGTAAAGCAAGCGCGCTTGATTGCCAGCGGCGACAACGAAGCCAAAGTCTTCGTGAACGATCGGCGTGTGGCGGCTAGTGGCGACTGGAACGATCCGGCAACGGCCGACGTGGGCGGGTATATCAACAACGGTGAAAACCAGTTGCGGATCGAAGGCAAGAACTCGGGCGGACCGGCCGGCGTGGTCTTGAAACTCGAAATCACGAAGGCCGACGGCAAACGCGAATATGTTTTAACGGATGCAACTTGGCAGGCCGCCGCTAACAAGAAGAAAGGCGATTGGGGTCCGGTTGTCGCGCTCCAAAAGTTGGGCGGCCAGCCGTGGGGCGATGTCTTTTCAAACACGAAGCTTCCTCAGGGGGATCAGGACACGTTTCAAGTTCAACCCGGCTTCCAGGTCGAAAAGCTCTTCGATGTGCCGAAGGAGGAACTTGGTTCCTGGGTGAGCATCACGTTTGATAACAAAGGCCGGTTGCTCGCTTGCGATCAGGGTAATCAGGGCGTGTGCCGCATTACGTTGCCCAAGCCGGGGAGCGACGAGCCGACAAAGGTCGAGCGGCTCGATGTAAAGATCACTTCGGCCCAGGGAATGCTTTACGCGTTTGATAGCCTCTATCTTTCCGTCAACGGGGGGCCGGGGAGCGGTTTCTACCGGGCCCGCGATACGAATGGCGATGACCAGTACGACGAGGTCACCAAATTGGCTTCGTTTTCCGGCGGCGGCGAACATGGTCCGCATGCTCTGCGACTGTCACCCGACGGCAAGTCGATCTACGTTGTCTGTGGAAATCATACTAACCCGCCGGATGAGATTACTGCCAGCCGCATTCCCACGAACTGGAACGAAGATCTGTTGCTGCCGCGCCAATGGGACGCTCGCGGCCATGCTCGCGGCCGGCTCGCGCCGGGTGGCTGGGTGGCGAAGACCGACCCCGACGGCAAAACCTGGGAAATCATTTCGATCGGTTATCGCAACTCGTACGACATGGACTTCAACGCCGAGGGCGAATTGTTTGTCTACGATGCCGATATGGAATGGGACATGGGGTCGCCGTGGTACCGCCCCACGCGCGCCGTTCATGCCGCTAGTGGCAGCGAGTTCGGTTGGCGCAGCGGCACCGGAAAGTGGCCTACGTATTACGTCGACAGCTTGCCGCCGGTCGTGAACATTGGGCCGGGTTCGCCGACAGGTGTATGTTTTGGAACCGGCGCCAAGTTTCCGGCCAAATATCAGCGAGCGCTGTATCTAACCGACTGGACCTTCGGCACGATCTATGCCATTCACCTCGCTCCTAGCGGCGCGAGTTATACCGGCGAGAAGCAGGAGTTTGTCGCCCGCGCGGCGCTGCCGCTAACCGATGTGGAAATCGGCCCCGACGGCGCCATGTATTTCACCGTTGGTGGTCGCGGCACGCAGTCGGCGCTCTACCGGGTTACCTATGTTGGCAAAGAATCCACCGCGGCCGACGATGGCAAAGATGCGGTCGGGGCCGACCTGCGCGCTCTGCGCCACAAGCTCGAAGCATTCCACGGCCAGGCCGATCCGAAATCACTCGACCTCATCTGGCCCGCGCTCGGGCACGAAGATCGCTCCGTTCGTTATGCGGCCCGCGTAGCGCTCGAATTCCAGGACGGGCAGCTTTGGCACGCCAAAGCGATCGCCGAGCGTGATCCGCAAACTTCGATTACCGCATTGGTCGCCCTCGCCCGACAAGGCCATGCCGATCAACTTTCCGGTGTGCTGGCGGCGCTCGAGCGGATCGATTACGGCAAGCTCCCGCGGCAACAGCGTCTGGAACTCCTGCGTTGTTATTCGCTTGCGTTCATTCGCCTGGGACGGCCTGATCAGGCCGTGGCCAACGGCATCACGGCGCGACTCGACTCGTTCTTTCCCGCAGACAACGACGGTGAGAATCGCGAATTGTGCAACGTGCTTGTCTACCTCGATTCGCCAACGATTATCGGCAAGTGCCTGGACTTGCTAGAAAAAACAGAGGACACGTCGAGTGATTGGTCGTCCGACTTGCTCGCGCGCAATTCGGGTTATGGAGGAACGATCGCAAAAATCTTGGCCAACGCGCCGGAAATTCAGAAGATTCACTACGCATTTGCGCTACGTAACATGCGCTACGGTTGGACGATCGAACAACGCAAACGCTACTTCACCTGGCTCGATGGGGCAAAACAGCGGAGCGGTGGTGCGAGCTACGTTGGTTTCCTTGAAAACATTCGCAAGGAAGCGTACGACAACATGTCGCCGGCCGAGAAAGTGGCACTCGAGTCGGAGATACCCGCCGCGCCTCCGAAAGTCGAAGAGCTGCCCAAACCACAAGGACCTGGGCGGGAGTGGCTGTTGGAAGAAGTTGCGGCGCTCGCCGCCAAGGGACTGCATGAACGCGACTTCGAGAATGGCAAGCGGACTTTTGCCGCCGCCCAGTGTGTGGCGTGCCATCGATTTGACGGCGCCGGCGGCGCAACCGGACCCGACCTGACGAATGTCGCTGGCCGGTTCAGTCCGTTGGATCTGGCCGACTCGATGATCAATCCGAGCAAAGTCGTTTCCGACCAGTACCGCGCCTCGACCATCGTAACGGAAGACGGCCGCGTTCTGACCGGGCGGATCATCAACGAAGTAGACGGCAAATACACGATCTTGGCCGATCCGATCGACGCGACGAAAATCGTGGAACTCCAGCGCAGCGAGATCGACCAGATTACGCCAAGCAAAGTTTCGTTGATGCCAGCCAAGGTGCTCAACCAGCTCAACTCCGACGAAGTTCTCGACCTGCTGGCCTACTTGCTGTCGCGTGGCAATCCAGACGACCGGATGTTCCAGAAACCGAGCAATTAGGCCGTCAAGCTAGCATGTGAGGGCGTTTCCGGGCGGTCAAAGCGCACTTGTCGGCTGCTATCGGTTCTCCTAGACTCTCGCGGCTCATATCCCGAGTTGTGCGAAGCTGTCTAGGAGCCGTCGAAAAATGTCTGCGCTTGTTCGTCATCAACTGTGGCTAGTTGTGGCCGCCGGTTTGGTCTTCTTCACAAACCTAGGTGGCCCCGGATTGTGGGATCGCGACGAACCGCGCAACGCCGGCTGTGCGCGTGAAATGCTCGAGCGTGGCGATCTGGTTGTGCCCACGTTTAACGGCGAACTGCGGGCGCACAAGCCCGTGCTGACCTATTGGTTGATGATGGCCTCGTATTCGGTTTGGGGCGTCGACGAGTTTGGCGCGCGCTTCTTCTCCGCGCTGCTCGGTGTTGGCACGGTTATCTTGACCTATCACATTGGACGCATGCTCTACACGGCCGAAACAGGATTTTGGTCGGCGATTGTGTTGGCCACCAGCTTGATGTTCGGAGTTTCGAGTCGAGCGGCTACGCCCGATGCTCCGCTTGTCTTTACTTGCACGTTGACGCTTTGCCTGTTCGTGCGCGCTTCGACCCGAGCACGGCAGCGCGACGATACACCGTTGCCAACGGCGCTGAGCGATTGGATCCCGATCTATGCGGCCATGGCGTTAGCTGTGCTGGCGAAAGGGCCGGTCGGCTTCCTGCTTCCAATCGCGGCGATCGGACTCTATCTGCTGATTGTCTTGCCGTGCGAATCGCCGGCGCCGGTTACCGACTCGCTTGGCGGGAGATTGCGACGCGTGCTGGCGCGTTTCTCGCCGCTAAGAATCCAACGCATCGCCTGGCAGATGCGTCCGCTAACAGGCGCGCTTGTAATCGCCTTGATCGCCTTTCCCTGGTACATTCTCGTAGGCCTGCAAACCGACGGCGCGTTCTTGCAAGAGTTTTTGGTCAATCACAACAAGAACCGCTTCACGACTTCGATGGAAAATCATCGCGGCCCGGTCTTCTACTATCTCATCGCCATTCTGATCGGCATGGCGCCCGGATCGATTTTCGCCGGGCCGACAATCGCGCGCGTGCGTTCTCGGTTGCGCGAAAACCACGCCTGGCGCGATAGCGATGTGCTCATGCTCTGTTGGGCCGGTGTCATCATCGGAGCGTTTTCGCTGGCGGGAACCAAGTTGCCAAGCTACGTGTTGCCTTCGTATCCGGCGCTGGCTGTGCTTGTCGGCGCGTTTCTGTACACGTGGATTACCGAGAATCAACGCGTCGATCGGCGTTGGTTTCCCGCATCGATGATGACGCTAGGGCTGATTGGGGCCGGGATCGCGATCGGCTTGCCAATCGCCGCGCATCTTCTGTTGCCGGGCGAAGAGTGGTTGGGCGCCGTTGGCCTTGTACCATTGACGGCGGCGATCGTCTGCTGGATGTCGGCTCGTCGGCGGCAATATTTGACCGCCGTACGCGTGTACGGTGCGTCGGCCGTGGCGTTGGCCATTCTCGCCTTCGGCTTTGTAGCTTTGCACGTCGATCGGCATCAGAATGACCAGCCCGTGATGGCGGCAATTCGCGCCGTTGGCGGCGAAGATGCCGTGGAGCACGTGGCGGCCTTCGGCCATTTTCGCTCCACGTATGTTTATTATGCCGGGCATCGCGTGGAAGAATTTCGCGAGGCGGACGAAGTGGCAAGGTTCTTTGATTCGACGGCGCCGGGCTACCTGATCGTTGAAGAGCGGAAGCTCGAAAGGCTCCGCCAGGTGTTGCCCGACGATGTGGCCGAGATCTATCGCGACAAGCAGTTTCTTAAAGAAGGCGATCTGCTAGTCTTAGCCCGGCCAAGGCCGGCGGCCAGCGTACGAACCGCTGACCAACCGGACCAAGCCGAGCAGCGTTGAACTACCGTACGCCGTCCTTGAGCATCATGGCATTCGGGATGCTGTGCCGATGCATGAGGCCGTCGTGTTCGCTCTCGATGATCGTCGCCACCGGACCGACTTCGCGCACCGTGCCTTCCATTTCTCCGAGCCGTACGTGATCCCCGGCTTGGAAACGTTGACGGATGTAATAGCCGGCGAGAATTCCACCGACCACATCGCGTCCACCGAGGCCCAGAGCCAGACCGCAACCAAGCGCGAGGCCGGCAAAGGCGATCAACAGTAGCTGGCCGACCAATTCCAATTCGGGAACGAGTGTCTTGGCGGCGATGTAGATGGAGATCGATGCCAAGACATAGTAACTGGCGGCGGCCAATTGGTTGGCGTAGCTCAGTCCCACGCGGTCGGCGCTCGTGGCGATGATGCCGCGCAGCAGGTTAGCGACCAACAGGCCGACGACGATGACGACCGTAGCAATTAGCAGATTGGGAATGTAGTTGACGACTTGTTGAATGGCGTCGGAAACGGCTGCCAGGCCGAGCACCTTGAAACCGGCCATGAACGAGACGCACATAAAGAGCCAGAAGACGATCAGGCCGACGATCGACGGCACGGTGCGTTCGATGCCGACGTCTTTCATCGATCCAGCCAGGCCGCTACGTTCGGCGGCCGTTTGCAGGCCGATCGTATCGCCCAGGGCCGTGATTAGCTTGGCTGCGAGCTTCGCCAGAACAAATCCTAGCGCCACGATCACAACGGCGGCAAGCACTTTGGGCGCCAGAGTAATCAAGGGCATGAACGCTTCCGAGAAGGTATCCATGACGGCGTCGCGGCTGCTGCCGACCGTTTCCGCCGCCATGTTCTGGACATTGGGCGTAGCGCTCACCGCGGCTTCTTCAGCGCCGGAAACAACGTCGCCAACCGCGCCGGCCGCCAAGGGCAATAACTGAGTTACGTGATAGAACATAACTTACCTCCTCTTCGTTTCCGATGGAAAAATGCCTGTCAAAGTAAAGAGCACAAAACAAAACACCGCCCGGCAGAAAGTCCACGCCGCCAACGGAAGGCAGCGCAGCACAAATTCGCCGAGTTGAACGACCAACAACCAGCGATTGACCTGGTCGTGTACCGGTTGATCGAGATGGTCGGGGATTGGAGGAACATCGATTTCCGCCAGTTGTTCGAATAAGTCGGATGACACTTTGGTTTTCCTTGCCGCGGCGGCGTTGAATTCAAGCGTCGAGCATGACGTCGGGATACAGTTGTTTCAGTTTTTCACGGGCGCGACTCACACGCATTTTGCAAGCGCTCAAGGAAATGCCGAATAGTTCGGCCAAGTCCTCGAAACGATACTCTTCGGCGTACTTCAGAATCAGCATGGCCCGGTCCTCCTCGTCGAGGGCTTCGAGCATCGCGCGTAGATCGAGTTGCATGCCGGTCTGCTGCGCCGGTGCGCCCGACGCGGTGGCTTGGGTCTCCATCGTATGTGGCTCGGCCGTGACGATGCGCTGTTGCCTGCGTCCTCGGCCGCGCCGAAGATGCAAGCAGGTGCGCAGCGCAATGCCATGCACCCAGGTTGAATATTTGCTCTGTTGAGCGAACTGTGCTCGACAGGTGAACATTTTGAGAAACACCTCTTGCGCCGCGTCGCGGGCGTCGTCTTCATTGCCCAGCAGGCGATAGCAGACACGCCAAACCGGCTGTTTCATGCGTGCGAGAAGTTCGTTGAACGCGGGACCGTCCGACACTTCGCGGGCAGCCAGCGCAGCCAGCGCTTCGTCGCTGCGTGTCGCCATATCGGCGGATGGACCCTGAGGAACAATCAATCCTTCTCCCCTCTGACCAAACTCCTTGGCCATCTATGTGTTGCCGCCATGCCGTCGAGGGTCACAATGATTGGCGAAAAAGAGATGTGGGCACAATTGAACAGATACCCCTCTTAGGGGCAAGGTCGGGTTGCGCGGATTGCAATGGGGGAGATTTCGCGAGTGAGCTGGCAATTTTGCGGAAAACCGCCGCGAAATAGGCCGCGAAACATGCTCATGTGTGACCTATACTTTCTTGTCCATGAAGGCTCGAAATGGCCGTTGGTTCGCAAATCCACGGCTAGAGACGCAATTCGGGAGAAAACGCGATGAGCGACGCGGCGACGCGCAAGATGAATCTGGTGATTGTCGAAGACGATTTGAGCACGGCGCGGCTCGTGGCCAAGGTCGTTGAGCGCGGCCTGGGAGAATGGCTCGACGTGCATTCGTTCAACGACCCGCTGGACGCGCACATGTGGATTCAGAACAACGTGTGTGACGTGTTGCTTACCGACATTGAAATGCCGCAGATCACGGGCCTGGAACTGCTCCGCCGCGCGAAGAAGCGAAATCCTTGGACGCAGGTCGTGATGATGACCGCGTTCTCTTCCTGGGATGTTGTTAGCGACTCGATCGAAGCTGGCGCCAGCGATTTTCTCGTCAAGCCGCTCGACCACTCTTTGCTGATCGAAGTGCTCAAGCAGGAATATGCTCGCTTCTTGCGTTGGCAGCAAGCATTGGCGAACTCGACCGCTGTTGCGCAGTAGCGCGAAGAAGGCCGGTCGTCTCTACGCGCCGATGAGATCCGTTTCTACGTTCGGATTTGCAACTTCCTGCGCGAATGGTCGCGTGGAAAGAACTCAATCTGCACGAATCGTTGCCGAGTGGATTGAGTGTCGATTCGTTTCGATGAATGATCCTGCTTGCGGTCGGCCAGGTGAATGAGGCGGCCGAGTCTAGGCAGAAGTGGCTTGGCTACACAAGTTACGCAGCGTGCCGGTAAGCAAGGCCAAGTCGCAAAGCGGGTCCATGGGTGTACGCTTTTGTTGCACGACACCTGCGAGACCTTCCACATATTCCTTGGCCAATGCTTGGGGAAATTCGATCGTTCCGCTTTGGCAAACATCGAGTAGGTTCTCGATCTCATGCGTGGCGGCCGACACGGGCGTTACGGGAACGACCATGGCCGACGACTTGATCGTATGTAACGTTCGCTTGGTTACACGTAGATTCTCTGCGTCGTGGAGCGGCTCGGCCGAACTAAGCACCGGGCTGATCACTTGGAGATGCTGTTCGAGTTCGGCAATGAAAGTCGACCAGATGGGCGTGTTGACGATCGATTCATCGAATCCCAATTCACCGGTGCTTGATGTCGAGGATACGGATGGCGGCGTTGACTCGGAAGAGCTCACAA
>JAGQOS010000106.1 GCA_020427265.1 Planctomycetales bacterium | reverse complement strand
GCCCTCGGCCAGGTCGCGCATGGCGCGGCGCAAACGATAAAGTGGCCCGACGAAGCGATTGCTCAACTTGACAATGTCGATGCACAGCATCGGCAGGATGACAAGCGAGCCGAGCAGCGCCAGACCGTATTGGTTCCCGAGGTACTCGATGTGGTCGGCAAATCGTTGCCCCGGCGCAGAAACCACGCGCCAGCAGAGCAGAAACATCGACATCGTGAGCACGGACATGAACCAATAAAAGGTTGTCCGCATGATCAAAGCGCCCTGAACTTTGGGATCGACAAACAACTGACGGCGCTTAAATGCAGGCATGGGTGGCGGGCTCCCAAGTGGCAAAGAGAAGAGATTTCTACCCAGTGAAGGCTAGGTTACATTCGGCGGGAGCGCCGCCGTCGAGCCGAAAATCATCGCGCCGAAGGCTCGCTGCAGGGGCAGCTGTTCCGATTGTACCGAACGTAAGCGAGCGGGGCGGATCACGATCGCCCTATTTCATGGCGATCGTGCGCGCCAGCGGCTCGAGTAATGCATCGATCACGTAATTGTCGATCAAATCCCGACAGATTTGATCCAACTCGTCAAGCGAAGCGGTGAACGTCGTTTCCGGCGGCAGACTGCCGTAGCGGCGAGCGCTGACAAATACGCTGATCTGGTCTTCGGGATATTCGCCGGTGCGAATGTGGTAGGCATTCGTCCGCGTTTCAACGCTCACGCGACACTGCACGCGGCACTCTTCGTCGAGCGACATCGTGAGCGAAGGTTCGTAGTTGACAATGCGCCCGCCCGGCATATCGGCGATGCGTTCGAGCCCCATGGGCACGCCGAGCGCTTCGGCGAGCAACGCGTTGTGGTTGCCGCGGTAGTTGAAGTCGAACCCATACAGCACATCGAGCGCCTCGCAGTCGAGCGGGCTCACGCTGAGCATGTAAGGCGCAAGATCGAGAATCAGCCGGTGCTGCTCCAACGCTCCCTCGCAAGTTTCCGGGTTCAATTGTCCCGAGCAGATACGGCGAGGCTCCGTGGTGCACCAGCGATAACAGCCCCGGTGCTTGTCTTCTTCGAGCACGAAATCATTGCGATCGCGGTTATAGAAGTTCCGCATTTCGGGGTACTTCTTCTGAATCCGCTCGAAGAAATTCAGAATCGTCTCCCGCTGCGTCGAGAGTTCCATCTCCGTGCTGAGATTGATGTTGATGTAGTAATCGTCGCAATACGACTGATACTTCGGCATGTTCCGATATCCTCGAACGAGGAACGCCAGATGACGCAAATTGCGGGAGTAGTGGTTGGCTTCCCTTCCTCCAGCAGTATAAAATGCGGGGCGCAGAACTGTCAAAGGTCGGGTTCCGGAGGCTTTCCGGCAACCAGGGACGCCGCTTTTTTCGCCCGAGCCGCCAGCGAGCGGGCCGGTTGGCAAGCTGAAAGGATGATCATGGAAGCACGAAGCACCGCGGCGGTCGCGTTTGAAACAAGGCTAGGCTGGATGGCGATCGCGCGACGCGGCGACTCTGTCGCCGGCCTGACGATCGGTCATGGCGGGCCGGCCGCCGCCTGGAAAGCGATCCGTGAAATGCTCGGCGAGGTCGACGAGGAGCTTGCCGAGTCGGACCCGCTGATCGCCGATTTGAAGGCGTATGCGGCCGGCGAACCGGTGTCGTTCGACGGCGTGCCGCTCGACGTGAAGCATCTCACATCGTTTCAACGCCGCGTGGTGCGCCAGTGCCGTCGGGTCGATTACAGCGAAACGCTCAGCTACAAACAGCTTGCCCAACGGGCCGGCTCACCCGGCGCGGCGCGGGCAGTGGGAAACACGATGGCGAAGAATCGGTTTCCCATCATCGTGCCTTGCCATCGCATTGTTGGCTCGGCCGGCGCCCTCGGAGGCTTTTCCGCGCCGCAGGGCATTTCGCTGAAACGACGCATGCTCGACATGGAAGCTGCGGCGGCGCCCGCCCTGCTGCCATCGTAGCGCTGTACTTCCGCTCCATTCGAAAACTTCTGTTGCAAGGAAAACTCAACGATGATGTGGCGCCCTGTCCAACGAAAAACGCTCAAATTCCTGTTTGTCTTTGGCGCATTGGCCAGCCTGCCGTCTGCGGCGCATGCCGAACCGGCCACTGAGTTGCTGTGGCCGGAAGGCGCTCCCGGCGCGAAAGGCCAAGCCGAGAACGACCAGCCCAAGCTAATCCTCTATCGCGCGGCGCAGGAAGCGGCGGCGCCCACGGCCGTCGTCATCTGTCCGGGTGGAGGGTATGGCCATTTGGCGATGGATCACGAAGGGCATCAGATCGCGGCATGGCTCAACTCGTTGGGCGTGACGGCGGCTATTTGCGATTACCGGCATCGCGGCAAGGGCTACGGGCATCCCGCGCCGTTGGACGATGCGCAGCGCGCGATTCGCACGCTGCGTCATCGCGCGGCCGATTTGAACGTGGCGCCAAATCAAATCGGCATCCTGGGTTTTTCCGCGGGTGGGCATCTCGCCTCGACGGCCGCCACGAAGTTCGATGCCGGCCAAACCGAAGCAGCCGACCCGGTCATGCAGCAGAGCAGTCGGCCCGACTTCGCCGTGCTCTGCTACCCGGTGATCAGTTTCACGCAGCCTTGCACGCACACAGGCTCGCGCCGCAATTTGCTCGGCGCGGACGCAACCGACGAACAATTCCGCGAGTTTTCCAGCGAATTGAACGTGACGGCCAAGACACCGCCGACCTTCTTGTTCAGCACGTCCGAGGATACCGGTGTGCCGCCCGAGAACAGCATTCTGTTCTATCAAGCGTTGGTAAAGGCCAAGGTGCCGGCCGAATTGCACATTTTTCAGCGGGGACGGCATGGCCTTGGGCTGGCCGCCAGTGTGCCGGGCACTCGCGCCTGGCCGCAGCTTTGCGCTAGCTGGTTCGAGGCGAACGGGTGGCTGAAGAAATAGTTGCCGGAGCCGAGCGATGGGCAATTTTACCTGGCTTGCGCCACTGGTCCTGTGGAGCGCGACCATGGATCTGAAACCCGGCGACCAGACCCGCACGCTCGAAGTCGACGCGCGCCCGCGGAGCTACACGGTGCACGTGCCGCCGAAGTATGCCCGCGAGCAGCCGATTCCGGTAGTTCTCGTCTTTCATGGCGGGGGAAGCAATGTCGAGCAGATGATCGACTATTGCGGCATGAACGAGCTGGCCGATCGCGAATCGTTTCTCGTGGTTTATCCGGCTGGCACGGGGCGGGTCGAAGGAATTCTTACGTTCAACGGCGGGAACTGTTGCGGCTACGCGCAGCGGCAGAATGTCGACGACGTGAAGTTCGTCGCCGCGTTGCTCGACGATCTGGCGACCGTGGCCCGGCTCGATGAACGCCGCATCTACGCAACCGGCATGTCGAATGGGGCGATCCTTTCGTATCGCCTGGCCGATGAGCTGTCGCATCGCTTCGCGGCTATCGCGCCGGTAGCCGGGCCCATGGGCGCCGAAACCTGCGCCCCGCGCCAGCCGGTTTCGGTGATCCATTTCCATGGCGCCGACGACCGGTTCGCGCCGTTTGCCGGCGGCCGGGGGGCGCGGAGCCTGTCGCAAACCGATTTTTTCTCCGTCGATCACTCGATCGGCCAATGGATCCGCGCCAACGGCTGCCCCGCGACACCGCACACGAAAGAACTGTTGGCCAACCAGGTCGACGACGACATGCACGCCACTCGCACAATTTACGGACCGGGCAAAGATGGCGCCGAAGTGGTGCTGATCACCATTCACGGCGGCGGGCATACGTGGCCCGGCCGCACATCGAAATTCAAATTCCTGGGCCCTTCGACGCTCGACATTTCGGCTAACGAGCTGATGTGGGAATTCTTCCAGCGGCATCCCAAGCCGGCCGCGCGGTAATTTCACGGCGATCTGGCCCGAATGCCCGGGCTTTTCCGCGATCGCCCGCCGATGTTCGTCGTCGAGCCGCGCTTCGAAGTAGGGCACTCGCCGAGTATCTCTCGCCCCCTTCAACGAACCGACCGATTCGCTATACTCAGTGGTTTGGCAAAGTCAGCTTTGCTGTCGCTTTCAAACCGCGGCGGCGGCCGACTCGGGATGGAATCTCGGCGATTCTCGAACCAGGAAGGGGCGTTATATGGCCAAACACATCTTCGTAACCGGTGGCGTCGTTAGTTCCTTGGGCAAGGGGCTGACCAGCGCCTCGATCGGCATGCTGCTGGAGCAACGCGGTGTTCGCGTGCGGATGCAGAAGCTCGATCCGTACATCAACGTCGATCCGGGTACGATGAGCCCCTATCAGCACGGCGAAGTCTACGTGCTCGACGACGGTAGTGAAACCGATCTCGATCTGGGCCACTACGAACGGTTTACCGAAAGCAAACTCACGCGAGATTCGAACTATACGACCGGGCAGATCTATCAATCGGTCATCCAGAAAGAACGCCGCGGCGAGTTCCTGGGCAAAACGGTTCAGGTAATTCCGCATATCACAGACGAAATCAAGAGCGTCGTTCACAAGCTGGCCGATGACGACGTCGATGTCGTTATCACCGAAATCGGCGGCACTGTGGGCGATATCGAAAGCCAGCCATTCCTCGAAGCGATTCGCCAGTTCTCGCTCGATGTCGGCAAGCAGAACTGCCTTTACATTCACCTCACACTGGTGCCGTATCTCAAGGCTGCCGGTGAATTGAAGACCAAGCCCACGCAACATTCCGTAGGTCTACTGCGCCAGATTGGTATTCAGCCCGACATTTTGATCTGCCGCACAGAACGGGAAATCAGCTACGGCGATCGCGAAAAGATCGCGCTGTTCTGCAATGTGCCGATCGAAGCCGTGATCGAGGAGAAGGACAAAGATTTCTCGATTTACGAAGTGCCGCTCAGCCTGCTCGACCACGGTCTCGATGAGTTGATCGTCGAGCAGCTCGGCCTGCGCGCCGGCAAGCCGGACATGGAAAACTGGCACAATCTGTTGCAACGTTTGCGAAATCCCGAACACGAGATCAGCATTGCCGTGGTCGGCAAATATGCGGCGCACCGCGACGCTTACAAGTCGATTTACGAGGCGCTCGACCACGCCGGTATCTCCAATGCCGCGCAGATTCGCATTCAACCAATTCAAAGTGAAGAAATCGAACGCGAAGGCGCCGCGCGGCTGCTGTCGGGATTCGACGGCATCCTCGTGCCCGGCGGTTTTGGCGAACGCGGTATCGAAGGCAAGGTCGACGCCATCCGCTACGCGCGCGAAAAGGGCATTCCGTTCTTCGGCATCTGTCTCGGCATGCAATGCGCCGTGATCGAATTCGCACGCAATGTCTGTGGTCTCACGGGCGCCCATTCAACCGAATTCGAAAAAGATGCAACCCACCCGGTGATTTGCCTGCTCGACGAGCAGCGCACGATCACCGACAAGGGCGGCACAATGCGGCTGGGGAGCCAACCCGCAACGCTCGATCCCGAGAGTTGGGCCGCCGAATGTTACGAGACCGAATCGATCCAGGAACGCCACCGCCATCGCTACGAATTCAACAACGCCTATCGGCAACAGTTCGCGGCGCATGGCCTGCGATTCGCCGGCACAAGCCCCGATGACGCGTTGGTCGAAATCGTCGAAGTCGCCGAACATCCTTGGTTTGTCGCCGTGCAGTACCACCCCGAGTTCAAATCGAAACCGACGGGCGCGCATCCGTTGTTCCGCGGCTTCGTTGCGGCCGCTGTCCGCCGGCATCAGGTGAAATTGGAGCGAACGGGGGTGCAGCCATGAGCGACGACCAACCGGACAAAAAGATCATTATCGACGAGGATTGGAAAAGCCAGGTCGAGGCCGAAAAAGAAAAGCTGCAAGAAGAGCGGCAGCAGCCGGCCGAGCATGGCCCGGCGGGCGACATGCCACCCGCCTCGTTCGCCATGCTGCTTACCAGCCTGGCTACTGAGGCGATGGTCTGCTTGGGACAGATTCCGCATCCAATGACCGGCAAACCGGCGACGAATTTGGGCACGGCCAAATATTTCATCGACACGCTCGCCGTGCTCGACGAGAAGACGAAGGGCAATCTCGACGAAGGCGAGAAACGCGCCCTGGAAGACTTGCTGCATCAACTCCGCCTGGCGTATGTCGCCGCCAAGTCGGGTGTGATTCCCAATGCGGACGACGCCGACGGCGAATCGCCGATTCAGTTCTAAGAACGTGTTTTGATATTCGCTTTCTGCCCCGAGGGTGGCTGGCTCAAGGCGTCGCGAGGCGTGCGAAGCAGGCGAATCCATGAGATTCGTCGATGCAGCACAACGACGCGACGGTTTGAAGCCGGGCATCCGAAGGCGAAATTGGAATTTCAAAACACGTTCTAAGCATCGAAGTGCGCTTTGAGCGCCAGATTTCCTGCGCGTTCTTTCTCGGGCGAAACCTTGGGCCTGTGCGCGAAGTATAAGTTCTCGTCCGATCGTCACGGTCATCAAGACCCACGGCTTTTTCGCCACCACGAACCCTGGGAGAGTTGGGCGCATGCGCATACGCACCCTACTGCTTTTACTACTTGTCGCCTCGCTCGCAATTTTTGGCGCAACGGCGCTGGCGCAAACCGACGTCGTACGAACCGATGGCGTCGTGTATCGACACGTCGACGAGCGAGCCTTACATATCGACTTTTGCCGGCCTGCCGGCGAGGGTGTGTTTCCGTGTGTCGTCTGCATTCATGGAGGTGGTTGGCAGAAGGGCAACTACCGCGATATGCGGCCCGTAACCGAACTGCTGGCCAAGAATGGCTTCGCTGCGGCGACGATCCAGTATCGATTGGCCCCGGAACATCGGTTTCCCGCCCAGATCGAAGACTGCCGCGCTGCCGTGCGTTTCTTGCGCACCAATGCGCGAGAATTCCAGATCGATGCCGACCGGATAGGCGTTGTGGGCGCTTCGGCCGGTGGCCATTTGGCGACGCTGCTCGGCCTGTCCGAAGACTCCGACCGGTTTGGCGACGAATTGGTCGGGCAACCGTCGAGCGCGGTCTGCGCAGTTATCAACTTCTACGGGGCGATGGACTTTCGAGCCTGGCGTTTGTCGCCTGCGGGCGAAGCAGCCTGCCGCGTCGGCTTCGACGGCAAGGATCTTAACGGCGTGATCGCCGATTTCCTGGGCACCGATGATCGCCAGGCGCCGGTAATGACACAGGCCACGGCCGCCACCTACGCCGACTCAGACGACCCGCCGGTGTTAACCTTTCAAGGCACGGCCGACGTGCTCGTTCCTGTCGCCGAAGCTCGCCGGTTCCACCAGGCATTGCTCGCTGCTGGCGTGGACTCGCAACTGGTCGAGTATCCAGGCGCGAACCACGGCTTTGGGGGCGAACACTTGAAGCAGGCCGCCGAGAAGTCGCTGGAATTCCTTACCAAGCACCTGAAATAAACCGAGCTTGCTGCGGATCGCGCCGACGCCTAGATTCATTTGAGCATGCCGCTTGTTTATTGCGCGATTCAGCAACCCGGGCAGCCAACCGACGCCCACGACCGTTTCGCGATGCTTACCCCGCACGTCCGCCAGCACAACGATGAATAGCACATCGCAACCACCGCCGCGACAGCCCGGTTCGCTCGGTAAGGCGAGCCTGGTGTTGGGCATATTGGCCAGCATTTTTGTCTTTGGCATCGGGCTCTGCGCCGGCGCGGGACAACAGCAAGGCTGGTTGCAATTAGTCGGCACGCCGTTGGCCATTCTTGGCGGAACGGCGGCCTTCATGGGTTTGATCGGCGCGGTGTTGGGATTTTTCGGCCTGTTTGGCCGCAACCGGGCGCGTGGCACGGCGTTGGTCGGCATGGCTTTGGGAATCGCGGCTGTCGCGCTGTTTGTGGCGATCGTCAACGCGACACAGAAATAGCGCAACTCAGCGCATGTCGATTGTGCCCGGCACTTCGCCAAACGATACCGGTAAATCGACCGCTTCGCTTAACTGCTGCAGATACCGGGTACGCGGAATTTCGATGGCGCCCATCCGCGCGGAATGCGCGGTGAGCTGCTGGATATCGAAGAGGCGATAGCCGCGGCGATTCAGATGCGCGACAAGATGCACCAGGGCCACCTTCGAGGCATCGGTCTCGTAGTGGAACATCGACTCGCCGGCGAATAGCCCGCCAATGGCGACTCCATACACGCCGCCGGCGAGTTGGCCGTCGCACCAGACTTCCACGCTGTGCCCGAACCCGGCGCGGTAATACTCGCAGAACGCGTCTTTCATCGCGCGCGTAATCCAGGTGTTATCGCGCCGATCATCGACCGTGGCGCAGGCCTCGACTACGGCGGCAAAATCGCGATTCGACGTCACCTGAAACTTCCCGCTGCGCACCACGCGGCGGAGCCGGCGCGAAACATGCAGCCCGTCGAGCGGGATGATGGCGCGCGGATCGGGCGACCACCAGGCGAGAAGGTTCTCATCTTCAAAAACGGGCCAGGGAAAGATTCCGTGGCGGTACGCGTCGGTCAACCAATCCACGCTCAGATGGCCGCCAATCATCAAAAGGCCTTCTTCGCAGGCCTGTTCGGCAGGTGGAAAGAATCGAGAGCCGTGTTGCGCGGTGGTCACGTTGAGCCGGGTGATGAGAGAGTGGTCGGACGATCGCCCCCTCATTCTACTCGAACGGCAACGGGAATTACAACGAACCGATTACGAAATCGCCAATCGGTTCCGATTCGATCGGCCAGCCGCGACTCTCGGCAGATCGCATCAGAGCCCGAAGTCGAACTCGGCCGACACGTCGTCGAGGATCGGATCGATGATCTGGCCGCTCGCCGACTGCTTGACGCAACTCACTTTGCAAATGAACTTCGGATCGACCCAGCGACCGATCTTATTGGTCGTTACAAACGGGCGTTTTCGTTCCGAGGCGAAGAGCTGACGCGTTAATTCCGCCTCGCGCTCCGGTGCGACATCGAATCCGACGGAGCCGACCACTCCCAAGCCGCTACCCCGTTCGGCAGCCAGAATCAGCGAAGCGATCTTCTTGGGATTGTCTTTTTCCACTCGGAAGCCAACGATCACGCATTCCAGATGGACCGTGCGAATTTCCTTGGGCGGCTCCGGTTCACTTTCCAAATCGCCCGCTTCACCGGCAAAGTCGCTCACGGCTTCTTCGAGCGATTGCGCCTTGGCTTTCGCTTTTTTCGCTTCGGCGATGACCGCTTTCATCAAATTCTGTTTCGGCGGCGGTTCGATGCCCCAATCGAGCAGGCGTTCGTACGGAATTGCCCCGATCACGAGCAGCGACATCACAACAGCCGTGAACGACGCCGCGCCAGAGATAACGGGGATCTGCGTTTTCGGCATGCGCGAGAAGGCGTCGGTCCACAAACCCAAGGGGCTGAGCACAACGTCGATCAAACCGAACTTGTCGTGCTTCATCGCCGCCATGACGTAGACAAAAATGTGGCAGATGGCGAAGATCGAAGCGCCGACGGCCAACTGGGTAACCGACCAATACGTGCGCACCGTGCCGGTTGCCGGTGTCGCCAGGCGAGCAACCACGCTTTCCACGATCACGACGGCGACACAAAACGCCAGAATCCAGGCCCAGCGCGGCAGCCGCTGAATGAAGCCGGCGAGCAACTCGCTCCATACTTCCCAATGCGATTTCGGCGCCGGCGCTGCTTGCAAAGCATTGGACTCTTCCTCCCAGGGATCGACCTCGACGAACGTGCCCAGCATGGCGTAGTAGCCGCAACGCTGGCAGACCGTGGCGGCCTGTGTTTCGAACGGATGCCCGCAGTTCTCGCAAGCCGGCCCCGTTACGACCTCGCGCGCCGATTCCTGAACGGCGTCGTCGAATTGCGCGCGGTTCAACAACGATGCCGTCTCGTCGCCCGTCACAACCGACGCCTCGACCAGATCCAAATCCTCTTCCAAGACAGGTGCGTTGCCGCTCATGACCTGACAGTTCCTTGCAATGAATCGTTCGGTGTTCACTCTTCGCCCCTTCCCGACACTGGACCCAGTATTAGTTCGCCGGCCGGGGGCAAATCTTTGCAAATCTAGGTTATCCCGCGTCTCGAAGAGCGGACTTTCGGCCAAACGATTCGTCGGTCGTAACGGTTGCGCCGATTGCGCCGTTGGCGAAGCAGAAAACACCAGATTCGCCTTTCTTCCCCGCTCCGGTATAATGCACGTTAGAGAGGAAGATGAGGCTGCCTGGATGAACGAACACGAAGAATCTGGCTCGAACTTTGCGCGCGATGACCTGTCGCCCCGCGATGCTTACGGAACACCGTTCCACGGCGACGGCTTGGAAGTTGGCGCAAGCGAGACGCTGGCGGCTGCAAATTGGCCGGAGGCGAGCAACGACGAAGTATTGCTTGTGGCCGGCGATCGCGAAGCGCGGCGCACGGCGGAGCCATCGCGGTTGTTTCGCTTTCTTTGGATGCTCGCGCTGTTGCTCTCGATGATGCTCATTCCCGAGATCGTCAAGCGCGTGTCGTATTCGTATACCTATGGCGTGGAGCGCGCCCGCGCTGATGTGGCCCGCGAGCAACTCCATCGCGACGAAACCTCGCCGAGCGATGTGCTTTCGGCCACCTCGCGCCATGTCGCCAAGGCGGTGGGGCCGAGTGTCGTGCATTTGCGCACGGTCCGACTGGCATCGAGCACGCCGGGTGAGTTTTCTTTCACGCACGATGGCGAGGAATTCGGGCAGGGTTCCGGTGTGATCCTCGACAACGACGGGTTTATCGTAACCAATAGCCACGTTGTGCTCGACGCGCAACGGATTACCGCCCATTTGGTCGACGGCCGCGAGATCGAAGCCAAAGTCATCGGCGCCGATACGCTTACGGATCTGGCCGTGTTGAAGATCGATGCCAAAGACCTGGTCGCCTCGCCCTGGGGCGACAGCGAACGCCTCGAAGCGGGCGACATGGTGTGGGCCGTCGGCAGCCCGTTCGGCCTGGATCGCAGCGTTACCTTTGGCATCGTTAGCGCCACGCTCCGACGCGGCGTGACCGGCAGCCGATACCAGGACTTTCTGCAGACCGATGCCGCCATCAATCCGGGTAATAGCGGCGGGCCGTTGGTTGATCGCAACGGCCGCGTCGTGGGAATCAACACGGCCATCGTGGGCGCTTCGTATCGCGGCATCGGCTTCGCCATTCCCAGCAGTATCGCTCAGGACGTTTACCAGCGACTGAAATCGACCGGGCGTGTTTCGCGCGGCTGGTTGGGCGTGGCGCTCGACGAACTCGGTCCCGAGGATCGGCTGCGCCTCGATCTGGATGAGTCGGTCGAAGGTATCCTCATCCAGCGCGTCGTTCCCGGATCACCCGCCGCAAAGGCTGGCTTACAGGCGATGGACATCATCCTCGAGTGGGACGGCCAGAAAGTCACCGACCCGCTCCTGCTGACACGACTGGTAGCGGCCACAAAAATCGGCGCACACGTGCCGGTGAAAGTGCTTTCTCAAAAGAAAGAGACCACGCTCGAAATCGAAATTTCCGAACGCCCGGCGAAATACGACTGAGCTAGTCGGGCGTGGCGCCCCACCGGTTGTCGAACGTGCCTCAGACCATTACGATGGCCGAAGCACCGCCAATATTTTCGGGAAGGCGTTATCGCCAGATCAACGGAGTGAATGCGTGTCAATCGACGCCAGGAACGAAGCCAAGGAACGCGTGCGCGAGGCGGTCGACATCGTCGACCTGGTCGGCTCGTATCTGCCGCTGCGAAATCAGGGCCGTGACATGGTCGGCCTCTGCCCGTGGCACGACGATTCGCGGCCCAGCTTGCGCGTGAGCCCCGAGCGCCAGTCGTACAAGTGTTTCGTCTGCGATCTCGGCGGTGACATTTTCAGTTTCGTTCAGCAAATCGAAGGCGTCACCTTTCCCGAAGCGCTGGAACTGCTCGCCGAGCGCGCGGGGATCGTATTGCCGAAGTCGGGGCAAGCGTCGACGCCGGAAAAGTCGAGCGAAAAGAAGCTATTGTTGGCCGCCATGGATTGGGCCACGCAGCAGTATCATCGCTTTCTTATCGAAGGGCGCGACGCGGAAATCGCGCGCGAGTATTTGCGCGGGCGGCACATTTCCGACGAGAGCCTGGCGAGGTTTCGCATTGGCTATGCCCCCAACGAATGGGACTGGCTCCTGCAGCGCGCCGCGGGAACGCCCTACACACCCGCCGTGCTGGAAAAGGTCGGCCTGCTCAAGCGCCGTTCGTCGGGCGACGGCTATTACGACGCCTATCGAGGCCGCGTGTTGTTTACGATTCGCGATTGCTCGAATCGCGAAGCGCGGCCGATCGCGCTCGGAGGTCGCATCCTGCCCGAGTTCTCCGACGACGCGACACCGAAATATATCAACTCGCCCGACACGCCGCTCTTTTCCAAGAACCGGCAACTCTACGGTTTCGACCAGGCGCGGCAGCGCG
>JAGQOS010000105.1 GCA_020427265.1 Planctomycetales bacterium | reverse complement strand
GTTCTACATAGTAGGCGACCCGTTCAAACGATCCGGCGGTTATGCTTCCCGAATTGTCTACCGTGTAGGCATCCTCGAAGTCAAAGGCGCCGTCGTCTACGGCGTAGAGCAGTTGCATTTGATCCATCTGCAATAGCGATACGTTGTCGACGGCCGAACCCCGGGTCTGGGGAGCCGTTGCGGCGGCGAGGAACAACGCGGCGCAGAATACCGATACTCTGAACTGGAATCGAACTGATTGGGACATTTGCATCTCCTTAAAAGCTGTGTTTCTGTTAGGCGAGTAAAGGTTTGAAATAGCGTGAATTAGTTTCTCAGGGTTATCGATGTGGTATGGATTCAGGACGGGCCCGCCCGACCGTGTCGACGCCGCCGCAGCGGGGCGTGCATCAACAACAAGGCCGTAATCAGGCCGCAGGTGTTCGGTTCCGGGACATTGAGAACAATGTTGGCGTTGTCGATCGCCTCGAGCCAAAGCCGCGCGTGCTCGGCGAGGCCGATCGAAGAAAAGTGAATGCCCGAGCCGCCGCCATCTCGCCACGGCGAGCCGGTTAGTGTGTCGGTATCCGGACCCAGGTAAGTAAACGGATCGTTCGCGATGACCAATTGCTGGCCGGAAATGATGTTTGAATCGAAGTTCGATGGCGGGATATACGAGACGAGCGCGACGAGCCACGGCACGTCGAATCCGGCGTCGATGCGCGATTGGTCGATGACCGACTGCAGACGCGAAGCGTAGTTCGCCGTGGATGTGTTACTGCCATTGTCCGACTCGCCCTGGTGCCAAAGAATGGCCCGCATGCCGTCGGTTCCTAAATAGTTGATGGCGTCTTGCAGCCGGTCGTAGAGCGGATCGGTGTCGGGCCCGGGAGCGCCGGGCACCCATTGGGCAACGGAAGTGCCGCCCCATCCCACGGAGTAGAACCCGACCGGTACGTCGTACTTCGCGGTCATTTGATCGCCGAGGCTTGGCCAAGGCGAGCCGCCGCCTCCCGTCGCTACGGGTTGCGGGTCGTTGGCCACTTGCCAGCCGGTCGCCGGATTGTAGGCCGACACGCGATCGTCGGTTGGCGATTCGGGCCCTTCGGCGCCATGGTTGGCCGAATTCGACTGCCCGGCTGTAATAAAGACTTCGCCTACACCAATCCGATTGACCGTGGCGTTGCCCAGCGGTGTTCCTCCGCTGACAGCTCTCACTTCCACGTCGTACCACCCACCCGTTGCATTGAGCGTGCCGGAGTAGTTTCCTCCCGCAGGCGACGCATCGATGACCTGCCATTCAGTTGCTGTACCGGAGTAACCTGCTCGCGGAACAGCTCGCGCTTCGATCTGAGTGGCCGCCTCGACATACGTGCCTGAAATTTCGAGTGTGGCTCGATTCAAGTCGTTGCGTTGCGTCACGGTGCGCGTGCCTGGTGAGGTTACCGTAATGGCTCGTGCGCTGTTGACATGAATTGCAACAGCCAGGGCAACAGCCAGCGCGCCTGCGCAATGGGTAAGCGTACGATGAGGCATGGGACAATTCCCGAAGATCGGATTGGTTGTGGACATTTGCTGTTCTCGGCGCAAAACGCGTCCGAGTGCTTTGCTGATGAATTCAAACCTTCACGTCGTCGCGCATTCGCGCCGACGCGATTGGTACTACGCTTGTTGCGCGAGCACGCTCAATGTCGTTCCGCGCGTTGACCATGCAGTCGCACGCCGGGATCGAAGGCGAGTCCGCCTATCACGAGGACCTCGTTTCGCGCGAGCGGTGGTTCAATCTGCTTGTGTGTCTCCTACCAACTAGCTCGCTTGATTGCACGACGGTTAGCGCCATTGCGCACCGACGTTTGGGTCGACTTGCGGCGTTTGTACCTGGACTGCGTGGAGTACCGCGCCTGCGACGACCGGACTGGCGGCTTGCGCGTTTGGTGCGAACGGACGTCGACCGTCAGGGCGTCGTCGAAATCGTTCAAGTCATCCAGTTCAAACGAACACGGGTTATTGCTGGTAGCGATCATCAAAATCTCCTTTGCCAAAAAAAGTTAAAAATCATCCAGTCTTTATGTTATCAGACGCCTCTGTCGATTGCACATTGAAATGAGCGCATCTCTGTTCCAGTTGACGGAAGGAACTCGTCGCGAACACAATTGAGGTGACAACCCTCCATGATCTAAGTTAAACTGCTTAAATATCCATTGCAATAGTTTGAACTCCATGCCGCGATGGTCGCGAAGGCCCTGGAAGGAAATGCGCGTCGGCCGGGCGGAAGAAGTAGGGCAAGGACAGTTGCGGAAGCGCCATGCAGTTTGGCCAGACGCACTCAATGTCGACATCTTCAAGAAGGCGGAGGGCAGATCTGCCAGCCCATTTGGTTCGCAGAGAGCTAGAGAGCTGCGACCAGAGAAGAGAAGCGCGGCAAGCAATGGACCAGCAGAGTACTGACCCAAGAGATTGGGAAACCGAACGTCGCCGAGCGCGCAAACGCTCTACGCCAACACGGCCATGGCTGTAGAGTTGGCCGAATCTTAGCGAGTTTTCGACGTTTTTCGGTTCCTGTCACTGACAACTCCCCATGCGCAGAAGCGCATGAAGGCCTTCGTTTTACGGCGCGCAGAAGAAAGCTCGCGCAGCAAAACGCAGTAGGAAAACGGGAACGGGCCCAACTTCGAGCAGAGAATTAGCAGTGCGAACGCGTTGAAGAGACGCGAAAAGAAGGGGCCCGGTTAAAGCCTCATCAGCACCTGCCGGAAAATCTCAATCTGAAAGACGATTGAATACTAATCTACACCCTTTGAGCATACCCACCCCAGTTGGCGGTGTCAACCGTCCCGGCGAGAGTGCCAGAGACGCGGCCCCAAAGTTTCGAGAAAATCGGATGGAAGATTCCCGATTCCTAATGAATGAATGGCCGCGAAATGAGTTTGCTAGGCGAGCGGAGTCAAATCGGCTGAATTATCGATCAGACCGCCCAGCGGTAGGGCAGGGGTGGATGGAGCAACCGCTGGCCCGCCACGCAAGCTCGAAGAACCGCTGGTCGGTGAATTCGGCGTTGAGTCTGGTATCGGCGCTTGTGTCCCGCTCGATTCGGCCACCGACTGCAACACCTGAAGGCAGCATTGCAGCGCCATCATCAGATCGGTGGTCGTCAAAACGCCTTGCAGTTCACCATCGATCGTTACGGGCAGTGCGGAAATACGTCGTTTCATCATCTGCGTGATGGCCGGATTGACCAGCGAGCTGGCTTCCACTTGAATCGGGTCAGCCGTCATGAGGTCGCGCGCCGTTTTCACATGATCCTTGTTCAAGTCGCGATCACTGATGATGCCGACCAGCTTATTTTGTTTGTCGACTACCAGAACGTGCCGGATATGCTTCTCGTTCATCAACTCGCGAACTGCGTCAGCAGCCAGTGTCGGCTGCACGCTGGTAACCCGATCCGACATCAAATGCCGCACTTGGATCTGGCTGCCAAGCAGAGCATCGAGATTGTGGGACAGGATCTTAAAGATCTGTTGACGCTTAGCGAAGACATGCTTGCCCTTGTTCTCGGTGAAGAGCGGTTCCGCGACCGCGTTTTCTTCGTCGAGCTGCCGCAATCGCTTGCGGCGTTCGAGCAGCACCCATGTAATAATCGCCAGCATCGCCAGGGTCTGGCCGGCAACAACCCACTCCGAAACACCGCGATTGTGGGCAACCGATGTGTGTTGCGCAGCAACTGCGTGCTTCGTTTGGCCGGCCGCCGAGGCGGCTTGCGCCGAAGTATCGCCGCGGAAGGCCGAGGCCGACTTCAACGTGCGGTCGACCCGATCCCCTACTACGGAAACACTCATCAGTACCACGGCGATAACGGCGGCGATCACCAAGGCATATTCGACGCTTACCGTACCGCGACGCTGCTGCGACAGTTGGGTATGAGCTTCACGTTTCATCTGGCATACATCTCCGAAAATAGCAGCAACGGATCGCGGCGATTACGGGAATCGTGTCCCACACAATCGTAGGTTATGGCAACGCTGTTCGCCGAATATCAGGAGTTTTCACCGGCTGGAGTAGCGGGTGTAGCGATTTCGCGAGCTACGCCGTGCCGTGTCTGTCGCACTCACGCCACGGACATTACAATGGTGGGGAAAACCGCCTGCCATTCGAGTCCCATGCGATGTCGAATCCGTACGAACCTCCCGAGACAGATCCACGCGACTCCATGCGTTTTGTCGCCTCGGCCGAGGGCATCTACCAACGCGGAATGATTGGCCACATCCGCGTTGTGGCGATCCTGATGATGATTCAAGGCGTCCTCGAACTCGTCATGGGCGTCTTTCTCGGAGTGATGGCTGCCATCATGCCGTCGATGATGCAAAACATGCAGCAAATGCAGAACCCGAATCAGGGTGTGCCAATCGCCCAAGTGAGCACCATGGTGACTGTGATGTACGGCGTCATGGCGCTGGTGCTGGGCGCCGTTGGCGGCTTAACGGCTTTTGCAGGATTTCGCAATTACCAGCTTCGCGCTCGGGTGCTGGGGATCGTTTCCATGTGCCTCGGTCTGCTCACCGTTTTTGGCTGCTATTGCTTTCCCACTGCCTTGGCCTTAATGGTCTACGGACTGATCGTTTATCTCAATCAACCCGTCGCCATGGCATTCGACCGTGTAGCCAATGGCGAATCGGTTGCGGATGTCTTGCTAAAGTAGACACGGCTCGCGAATGAGGGCGTTGCCATGAACCACGAGATGCAAGCGAGCGAATACGAAACGGCAGCCGTTGTCACGTCGGCGCCGATGTTGCGGCCTGGCAAACTGGTAGCAGTCGCCGTAATCTCGATCGTGCTCGCATCGTTGGGCTTACTGTCGTCGGTTTCGCAAACGGTTTCGCTTGTGGGGGCGAAGAAATTGCAACAATTTCAACTGAAGTCCGCCTCGGTGCAGCCAAAAATGAAGCAGGCCATGGAAACGCTCTTCGATGGCACAAATCGAGTGACTCAGCGGTACTTTCGCGTGAATATGCTGATGGCGATTGCCGGGTTAACGATTTCAGGTGTGCTGCTCATTGCTGCAATTCAATCGCTCCGCGCGCGAGATTCCGGCCGCCGCCTGTTACGCGCCATGCTGCTATGCGCTGCCGTCTTTGTGTGTGTTCGACTGATCCCTGTCACGCTGTCGCAAAGGGAGATGATTCCCGTCATGGAAGCCTATACATCTGCCATCTTCGAGCAAGCGGCGAGTAGCTCGAACCAAGCACCGGGAAAAGCAGTGGGCGCGCAGTTCGCAGCCGGAATGGCGCGGATGCAGATCGTGGCGCAAATTGTCTTCGCTGGCCTATGGGCGCTGGGCGTCGTTGTTTTTGCGATCGTGGGCTACATCTACCTGGGCCGCGCGCACACGATTGCGTTTTTCTCCGGCGCTGGCCAGAATTCCTGAATCACGCGGCGCTATGTGTAGCGATGTTGCAATGGTGTGCTAAACGTCGCACAGAGCAACCGCCTGCTTTAGGCCGGCGAGTGGATCGCGTGTGGGAATGAATTCCTGCCCGACGAAGCCCTGGTAACCGATCTCTACGAGCGCTTCCATGATCGGCGGGTAGTTGATTTCTTGGGAGTCGTCCAATTCGCCCCGTCCTGGGTTGCCGGCCGTATGGACGTGGCCGATGATCTCTTTCAGCTCGCGGATGCGGCGGATATGATCGCCGTCCATAATCTGGGCATGATAAATGTCGTAGAGTAAGTTAACGCGCGGCGATCCCACCCGCTTGAGAATGTCGACGCAATAGTCGATATGATCGCCTTGATAGCCGGGGTGGCCCTTCATCGGATGCGTGCCTTCGCGCGTGTTGAGCATCTCGAGTGAAATCGAGACCTTCTTTTTCTCGGCGTAACCGGCAATCTGCTTCAGGCCAGCAACGCAGTTGTCGGCGCCTTCTTCAAGCGAGATCTCTCCGCTCGTGGGGTCTTCAGCATCGCGATACTTAAACCCATTGAATGCAATGACCGACGGAATGTCGTTCTTAGCGCAGGCGTCGATCATCTCTTTGGTGCGCGAGATGACTTCTTCGTGATACTTGGGATTGTTGAAGCCCTTCACGAATGGCGCCCCGGGCATGCCGTTGGGGGCGATGGCGCAGGTGAGACCATACTTCTTCAACGTGTCCCACGTTTCAGGCCCCACGAGTTCCACGCTTTGGCAATTGAGTTGCTTGGCGATCTGCGCGGTGCGCTCGATATCCCAATACTCGGAGAAGCACCAGTGAACGATCGACTGTTTGATCCGGCCATTCGTTGCCGCCTTCTCATTCGCGATGGCTGTCGACGAAACAGCGGCCGAAGCGAAAGCGCCGGCGACGGCTGCACCGGCTGCGTGACGCAGGGCGCCGCGACGATCAATTTTCAATTCCTTGTCGGAGCCGGGGGATGCGTGCTTCATCATTTCCTCGCGCGAGAGAATACTTAGTGCACTGGCGAAGGCCAGCGATGACGATCAACTCAAAGCGCCAAGCATAACCGACGCCGTTCCCGTTCGCAAATCGATGGCCTCACGCCTGATCAGGGACGTTTCCCTGCGCCTTTCTCGACCGCTTTTGCGATTGCCTTGCCCTCGGCCACCGCGTCGTACTGGGGATTCCGTTCTTGGGGGATGGGGGCATCGATTGACCTTTGCCAGGCGCGCAGTTGCGAAAGCATCGACTCCGCCTTCCCGGGTTGTTGTCGGGCTAAGTTCGTCGATTCGCCGATGTCGTCCGCGAGATTGTAAAGTTCTAGCCCCCCGTCTTCGAAGTACTCGTGCAGCTTCCAATCTCCGGCGCGAATGATACTACAGGGACGCGAACGGAATAGCGGGTCGCGCTGCTCCGAGCACAACTGCGCATACGACTGCAGATAGGCGGGGAAGTGCCAGTACAACGCTCGCTCGCCGAGTTGCGTTTCTTCGCCGCGCAGCAGCGGCATCAGGCTAACTCCGTCCATTGGTTGGTCCGCGGGGAGTGGAGCGCCGGCGATCTCGCAGAGCGTCGGATAGAGATCCACGCCGATTACCGGCACCGCACTCACCGAATCGGCTGCGACAACGCCGGGCCACTTCACGAAAAACGGCACGCGAATTCCGCCTTCATAATACGTGCCCTTGTATCCTTTGAGAGGCGCCATGTCGGTTGCGCCGCCGTAGCCGCCGTTATCCGAATAGAAGACGATGACCGTATTGTTTTCGATGCCAAGCTCGGCCAGTGTTGCCCGTATACGCCCCACGCCATCGTCGACGGCTTGAATCATGGTCGCCATGGCGACGTGATGATGCAATTCGCCGGGGGGCTTGTTCTTGTATTTGCTGGCCAGCTCGCGCTTGGCGTCCAAGGGTGTATGGACGGCGAAGTGCGTGAGGTAGAGCGCCCAGGGGCGGTCCCGGTTTGCGCGAATGAACTTGATCGCTTCGTCGCTCAGTCGATCCGTAAGGTATTCGTCCGCCGGCGCGTCTTGCAAGCCAGGTGTTTTGCCGTGAGGCGGATAGTAGCCTCGCGGCGGACTTCCAGAGTGCGTGCCGCCAACATTCACATCAAAACCGTACGGAACCGGATCGCTGCTCAAATGCCATTTTCCCATCGATGCTGTGCGGTAGCCAGCCCGTTGGATTTGATGCGCCCAAGTGCGAATCCGAGGATCAAGCGTGTCTGTGCCTGGAATGTGCTGCAAGCGACGATACCGCGCGTTGCCGCGCGGGCCGGTGCCGACATTGTAGATTTCGTGTCTCGGCGTGTACTGCCCGGAAAGAAGACAAGCGCGGGCTGGTGCACAATTGGCTGCGCAGGCGTAGGCGTCGGTAAACCGCATTCCCTCGTGGGCCAGTCGGTCGAGGTGCGGCGTTTCAAAAAAGTCGGACCCCATATAGCCGGCGTCCTTCCAGCCAAAGTCGTCGAGGTAGATGAACAGAATGTTCGGTGCGGCCGTGGCCGGCTCGCAGGTTTCTATCGCAATGACGACTGAAACGAAAAGTAGGACGCCGCGCGCGAGCAAAGATACCATGAGAAAATCCTGCAGAAAAACGAGCAACCTACATCACCATGTGAAACTCGCCCTATGGTAGCTGCGCGATCCAGCGTTTGCCAGCGCGGGGCAGCATCGACGTTGCTGCCTGGGTCAAAACTCGCCCAAGAGAGCGAAGAAATCGTCGAACGAAGCTTCGTCTTCCTGTCCGGGTTCGCTTCGATCGTCTGAAGAGACGTCGCTCGGCCGGTCAGCGTTGTTCGGTGTGAGTGGAACATGAATCGGCGGCGGCACGGCGACGGAAACGGTCGGCGCGTTGCTGCTTGCCGGCACGACGAAAGACTCCGACGCTTCGGTGTCGTCGACGGAACTGAGAACTTCGCTGGGCCAGAGCGAGAGGCTCATCGGATTTCCAGCCGATGAATCCGGTGGTGGCGGAGCAAACGAAGCTGGCGGAAACGTGCCGGGATACGAGACGTCGGTGCTGCTCGAACGCACCAGCAAGAAATTTTGGGTGAAGAAGCTCAGGTCGCCAAACGAAGTGCGGCCGGAACGATCAAAATCGGTTTTAAACGTGACGGCATCGCTGGCCGTCGTGCTCTTGAGGAACGATCCCGTGAAGATCGCCAGATCGGAAAACCCAATCTGACCGCTGTTATCGAGATCGAACATCACCGGGTACAGATCGGTCGTTGGCAGGCGATCCACATCGATTGTTCCGGGTTGTTGCCCGCCGTCGAGTGTCACGTCGGCATTTCCAGCCGGCGCGATGGCGGCCCATTCATTGTTTGCCACTTTTTCCACGTAGGCCGGATCATTCGTGTTCAGCGGCACACCAGCCGCGGCTGGCTGAAAACGGATGCGTCCAACGAGCAAGGGCTCATCCGCGCCAACTTGTGCGGCGGTGGCAACGGAACCGAAGAGGCGAACGTTGCCCGCACCGGCGGTCGAATTGAGATTCGCGCCAAACGCCGGCCCCGGCTCCAGTCGGTCGAAATCAAAGAACGTGCCTTCGAATGCGATGTCGACGTCAACGCTTTCGACACCAACGGACGTGTCCTGCGAACTGACCCACACTTCGAGGAAGAAGGTGGTCCACTCGTCGATCCAGGGCTCATCCGCCGGAGAAGTGCTGGCGTGCCCCAAGCCGTCCGTCGACGTTGGCGTGCGAACGAGGCTCACGTCGAGACGCGCGTCGGTGGAACCGCCAATGCCGCGGATCGTCGTAGTGACGGTCGCGGCCGCGATCTCCAGATCAACCGCATTGTCTGGCGCTTCGCTCAGCGTAATACGATACGCTTCGTTGGGCTCGGTGTCGTCGGCATCGAGGAAGGCGGTAATGGAGAAATTGAGCGTCTTCGCTCCGCCCGCGTGGAACGTAAGCGTTGTGCCGGCGAGGTCGATCGTCGGCTCGCTGTTCGCCGCGGCGAGCAACGCCCCAGCCAGACTGCCATGATCGCCAGCGCTAGTCGAAATATCCGTCAGGTTCAGTTGCACCTTGGCCATGGCGCCGGCGTTGAGCGTTCCTGTGTAACCAACCGTGTAAATTGCGCTGTCGCCTTCTGCTACGCTGTTGGTTCCTGTAACGCTGAAGCGGATGGCGTCGTTATCAAAGATGGTTGTATTGACGGGATTGCCGGATGTTCCGGCTTGCACGCCGCCGGTTCCCTGGGCGTTGGCAAGCGCCAACCGGAACGTCTCATCGGGCTCGCTGATGCCGTCGAGAATCGTGGGCAGACTGAAGGAAAACGAAGATGGTGCTGTGTTGGCAAAGGTAACGGTTGTGCCGGAAGCTGAGACGCCACCGACCGACGCAGCGGCCGACACTAAGGCTTGGGACAGAGTGCCGAGATCGGCTGCCGTCGTGGAAACGTGCGTCAAGGCCACGTCAACCGACGCCGTTTGGCCGGCGGCAAGCGTCCCCGACTTTGCGAGCGTGTAGTTCGCCGAGTCGCCCTCGTTCACCTGGCCATCGCCGGTAAGCGAAAAAGTAACGACCGAAGGTGCGACGTTGACAATCGTCGTGACGACTTCGGGAATCGTAATGTTGGCCAGCGCGCCGCCGCTGGTGCTGATGCTGCTAATGCGTACGCGGAACTGTTCCGAGGGTTCGCTTAGGTCGTCGCTCAATATGGGCAGGTCGAAGGTCAGGCTAGACGCCACGCCGCCGGTAAACGTGAGCGTCGAACCCGAAAGCGAAACACCGGCCGTGTTGGCTGCGGCATCGGCGACGGCCGCCAGAAGCGAGCCATGATCCTGCGCGTCTGTCGTGTTGTCGGTAAGTGAAACGGTGATGCGCGCCGTCTGCGATGCATCGAGCTGACCAGTATGCGAGATCGTATACGACGCGTGCGTTCCCTCATTCACCTGCGATGGGCCTGTAATGCGAAAACCGATCTGGTCGTCGTCTAAAATGACGGTCGATACCGTGGAATTGCCGATCGTCGCCTGAGCGCCGCCCGGGCCAAGGGGCGACGAGATCGCAATGCGATACGCTTCGCTTCCTTCGGCGATCGTGTCCTGGGTGGCGGCCAAGGAGAAGTTGAGGCTTGCCGGTCCGCCGCTTTCGAAAATCACCCGGCCGCTCTCAAATCGCACGCCGGCCGTAATACCGGCCGCCAGCGACAACGCGTTGGCGAGCAAGCCGTGGTCGCTGGCCTGGGTATCGACATCTTCCAGGGCGACAGCGACACTCACCGTTTCGCCGGCGCTTAGCGTGGCGTCGTGGCGAAGCGTGTAGCTGGCGGATTGGCCTTCGGCCACCGTGGGCGGCCCCTCCAGGTCGAACGTCGCCTGGTCGGCTTCATTGTCGATGATCGTTGTACGCACTGATGACTGGCCGAGCGTTGAGAGGGCGCCGATGGAAGTGCGCGGGTTACCCAGCAGAATGTCGAACTGCTCGTCGCCCTCTGCGACGCTGTCGTCGGTCAAGAGAACATCGAACGACAGGCTCCGCGGGCCATCGGCCCGAAATGACAGTGTCTGATTGACAAATGTAATCGATCCGCCGCCAACCTGGCCTGCGGCCAGCATGATGGCGGCCATCACGTCGCCATGATCGAGGGTCGACGTCGGTGGAAGGTTGATCGAGCTTACGTCGACACGCGCGACAGGCAGTGGCGAGGCCGACAGGTCGAAATCGCCGGTGTAGCTAATGGTATAACGCAGCGTGTCGCCTTCGTTTCCCGATGCCGGGCCGGCGATTGAAAACAGTGTCTCTTCGCTGGGGGCGATGACCGTCGCGACCGCGCCCGAAAAGATCTCAGCCGATGCGCCACCTGCCGCCATCGCCCCACTGAGCGTGATAAGGAACTCTTCGCCGCCCTCTGCCAGGTCGTCGTCTTGAATCGGGAGCGAGAAGTCGAACGACGTGGGACCGCCGGCCACAAACGTAACGCGATTCCCAGCGACGTCGATTCCTTGATTTGCGCCGGCCGCGGCGAGCTGGCTGGCAAGATCTCCATAGTCGCTAGGTGTGGTTTGGCCATCGATTAGATCGACGGCGACGCTTACCGATTGTCCGTTCAGCAGCATGCCGTCGTATCGGAGCGTGTAATTGGCGCTCGCCGCTTCGCTGGCTTGATTGTCGCCCGTTAGCTGGAACATCACCTCGCCGGGCGTGCGCACGGCGCGGAATGCTTGCCGTTCAATATCCAAGACAAAATCGAGCGATGCATCGGCGAAGGCGACCGACGCGTCGCCCAAATCAACCCCGAACATCGAGAAGCCAGGCGTCGGGGCGTCTACGCGAAATCGCATGAGACTGAATCGTTCCAGTTGATTGACGCCGATCACGCCACCCACGCCAGAATTGACTAGCACACCGCCGCGCAGTTCATCGATCATGCCGGCTGGATTATCTAGCTGGCCGGCGCGCAATTCTGGAAACTGACTCGTGACCAGACGGCTCGCCACGTTGGCCGGGGTGAAAGGACTATCGACTTCTTCGAGCACATCGGCCGGCCAGGAAATGTCAAGTCCCAGCCCGGTCAAACCTGCGGCATCCGCGCGAATGTCGCCGGCTAGGATTTCGACAAAGAAGGTTTGGCCCACGCGCAGTGAGTCGGGAGCAATCTCGGCGCCTGGCTGATTGCTGACGTCTTCTCGGAAGATGATGTCGATATCGAGCGTGGGCACGGCCGCCTGCAAGGCCGCACCGACGACGTCGGCCGCCAAGAATTCACGGGCCTCCAGGCATTCCAGGCCATGGAGCCGGCGCTCGGCGGCGCGTCTGCGCCTCGGCCGCTCTGCAGAGCGCGAGCGTCGTCGCTTCATGGGATGCCTCCGAGGAATACGCCGCGCGCGATAGCGGCCGAAATGTCTGTTCCTTTCCCGCCGGTTCGTCAACTTCAGCCGATCGATGAAAACAAACCGAGACCGGGCGCCACGATTCCCCCATGCCGGCGCGGGGGAATTAGGTGGCATCCACGAAATGGAT
>JAGQOS010000104.1 GCA_020427265.1 Planctomycetales bacterium | reverse complement strand
TGTCATTCCGACCGCCAACATGCAGCTCAACGCACAGGAACTTGGTCTTCCTGCAGATCAGGAATGAAGCCTGAGCGTGGAGAGTTGTCGTTGTGTTGTGAGTTGCTGTGCGTTCGATCCGCCATTAGATACAATCGTTACAATCGTTCACGCTAGTCAGTTCGCCTGGTTGTACGGAATCGCAATGTCGGGCCGTACCTGCCGCCAAACTCTTTCGCATTTGGGCCGGCGTGTTAAAATGAAGGGAGAAATGCCTGCCGGGCCTTTTCCCCAGGGGCCGAGTTCTTGTCTTTTAGTAGCGACTTTTCTTGCTTTTCCTGCAACGTTTGCGAGACCAGTGCATGCGTCGTGTTCCCCTGATTAAGGCCGATTTGCCCAACTTCGAAGAAGTCGAGTCTTCCTTTCGCGAGATTCTCGCGAACGGGCGGATCACGAACTTTGGGCTCTATGTACAACAACTTGAAAAAGAAGCTGGTGAGTTTCTGGGTGTTCCCGTCGTGACAACTTCCTCGGGAACGATGGGCACGCTCTTCGCGTTGCAGGCCTGGGGAATTCGTCCAGGTGACAAGGTCATCGTGCCGAGCTTTACATTCACCGCTTCTGTGCAAGCGATCTTATACGCCGGTGCGACTCCTGTTTTTGCCGAAGTGCGCGACGATCTCACGCTCGATGTCGACGATCTAGATAGTCTGTTGGCCGCGCATCCCGAAGCCACCGCCGTCATGCCAGTTCACGTATATGGTTTGCCGTGCCAGGTAGCCGACATTGCTTCGATTGCCGATAAGCACGCTCAGAGACTCGGCCGCCCAATTCGTATTCTCTACGATGCAGCGCATGCCTTTGGGGCCTCGGCCGACGGAACTCGGGTCGGCGGTTTTGGCGATGCGGAGATTTTTTCCCTTTCCGTTACCAAGGCGCTCGTGTGCGTTGAGGGCGGCATGGTTGCTTCGCACGAGGAGGCGACCATGCAAAGGATTCGCTACATGCGCAACTACGGCATCGAATCGAATTACAACGCCACGGAACCGGGGCTCAATGGAAAGATGAGCGAGTTTCATGCCATTGTGGGGCTCGCCAACTTGCGTCGTTTGCCGGACATTCTGGCGACACGCAAAGAGAAGGCGCTCGCGTTTCGCCGCCTGATCGAAGAGAAGACTTCGCTTGCACCGATCGCGCTGCCGGAAAATGTCGAGCACACGTTCAAAGACTTCGTCGTGGTGCTTCCGAAAGGCAAAGCTGCCCAACGAGATGCGCTGCGAGCCTATTTGGGCGAAGCGGGAATTGAGACGCGAGCCTATTTTTATCCCCCCATTCACCAGCAATCCTATTTCACGAAACTTCAAGATCGCGACTTGCCTCGCACCGACGATCTGGCTTCGCGGGTCTTGACGTTGCCGTTTTATACCACGATCACTTTCGACGACATCGAGTATGTGGTCGATCACCTTGTGAAGGCGGAAACAAGCGTCTTATGAATATTCTAGTTACTGGCGGCGCGGGCTATCTGGGATCGGTCATGATCCCTAAGTTGTTAATCCGTGGTCACCGCGTACGAATTGTCGACGTGGGGTACTTCGGCACCGAGCATTTGCGTTCGCTTCGCCCAGGTGTGGAAATCTTGCGCGAGGATCTGCGGCTGATCGGGCGCGATGCGGTCTTGCAAGATCGGTTGCTCGAAGGCATTGATTGCGTTATCCATCTGGCGGCCATCTCGAACGATCCCTCGGCCGACCTGAATCCAACGCTGACGACCGATATCAATCTCGACGCTACCGTGGAATTGGCGAAGGTAACCAGGTCACGCGGCATCAAGCTACTCTTCTCGTCGTCTTGTTCGGTTTACGGCGAGGCCGACGGTGAGATGGACGAAACCTCGCCCACCGGACCGCTGACAACCTACGCAATTTCGAAGCTCGAGGCCGAAAAGCAACTGCTCGAACTGACGACCGACGAATGGCGTCCCATCATCTTGCGCAACGGCACGCTGTTTGGATTTTCGCCCCGCATGCGATTTGATCTCGTCATCAACATCTTCGCGCTCTATAGCTGCATGGCTGGCGAAATCCATGTCTTCGGTGGCGGAATGCAGTGGCGTCCGTTTATGCATGTTGCCGATTGTGCACGGGCGTTTTTGTTTTTGGCGGAAAACAACGAATTGAAGCATCAGATTTACAATGTTTCGCACGAAAACTGGCGCGTTGCGGACATTGCCGAAAAGATGAAGCAACTCGTCCCGCATTTGAAGGTCGAGTACCAGCCTCAACTCGACCCCGACAGCCGCGACTATCGTGTGGTTCAGCATCGAATTACCGAGGCCGGTTTTATGCCGCGGATTTCCGTCGAGATGGGGGTCGAAGAAATGATCGAGGCGATCATTACCGGACATATTCGCGATCCGGAATCCGTTTACTACC
Organism: Planctomycetales bacterium; assembly: GCA_020427265.1. GTDB lineage: Bacteria > Planctomycetota > Planctomycetia > Pirellulales > JAGQOS01 > JAGQOS01. The sequence goes on along the minus strand of JAGQOS010000104.1, from coordinate 10,125 downwards.
GCAACGCCAAATGGCTCAAGGAGTTGTCGGCCGTAGAAGGAAGAGAGCCTCAGGAAGTACTCAATTTGTTGGAGACACTACTCGGTTTTCGCGGCAATTGATCACACGGCTCGAATAACTGCATGACTCTCTCGACGCCAATTCGACTGATCATTATTGCTGCCGGTGGACACGCCAAGGAGTTGGTTTCTTATCTTACAACGGGAGCGGGCGATCGAGGCACGGTTTCATTAGCCGGCCTGATCGACGACCATCGCGCGCCGGGTGAATTTGCCGGTTCGCGCGTGCTGGGCGGCATCGATGCCCTTGTGCAGGAGTTTGAGAAACATCCCAACGCTGCGTGGCGTTACCTGACGGCGGTCGGAAGCAATAGGTTGCGTCGCGAACTTGTCGACCGCGCCGACGGGATCGGCCGAAAAGACTTTCGACCTTGGACACTAATTCATCCCAACGCATATATAGGCACGGAAGTTGAGGTTGGCGAAGGGACGTGCATTGCGCCTGGTGCTACGATTACGACGGCCGTGTGCATCGGTCGGCACTCGATTGTCAACGTGCAAGCCTCGATTTCTCACGACTGTACCGTAGGAGACTTTGCGAATATCAACCCGCAGGCGACGCTCTGTGGTGGCGTCACGGTTGACGACTATGCCTTCGTCGGGGCTGGTGCGACCCTGTTGCCGAAAGTGAAGGTTGGCCGCGGCGCAATCATCGGCGCCGGCGCCACCGTGACCTACGACATTCCTGCGTGGTCAACCGCCGTGGGCGTGCCGGCGCGTGTCATCAAATCGAACGAGCCGTTCGCGTCACCGTAATCGACGGCCCAGTCAGTAAGTCCTGCTAATCAAAACTGATCCGTCTATGTCAGAGCCACGCTTTAAGATCAGCATTATCGTTCCGGCCTATAACGAAGAGGACGGGATTCAGGCGGCGCTGGAGCGGTTCATCGAGTGTATCGAGAAGTTCGATTTCGCGGCTGAACTTTGTGTTGTCGATGACGGCTCGCGCGACAGGACTTGGGAGCTAGCCCAGCAGGCAGTTGAGGGCATTTCCTGGGTCCGTTTGATTCGGCACGAAACCAACCTCGGACAGGTTCATGCCATTCAGCGTGGGTTTGCAGAGTCGCAAGGCGAATACGTTACCCATAACGGTGTCGATCTAATGTTCGATCCAGCGCAAACGCCGTTGCTGGTGGAGGCGATGGAGCAAGGCGCAGACGTGGTCGTGGTTGAGCGCAAAGACCGCAGCGCCTACGGCATAATTCGCAAGGTCATGTCGCGGGCCAATGTAGCGCTTGCCAAACTGCTGTTGAAGTCGCCCGTACACGATCACAATTTCATTCAGGCCTATCGGCGCGAAGTGATCGAGGCGATTACGATCGAAACAGACGGTGTCAGCACCGTAACACCGGAGTGGATCGTTAAGGCGTTTCGCATGGGGTATCGCGTTGTCTCGATGAAGCTCCCTTATCATCCCCGCGAACTCGGTGATTCAACCATCACCTTGAAAAACACGCTCCATTCGATCCTGCAGCTCTTTCGCCTGGCCCGTATCGTTCGGAAAGTTCCGATTAGCGAAGGGCGCCACGCAAACTCGGCGACAGCCTAGCCACAGCGCACCTTTCGGCGCTCTTGACTTTTATCGCTACGCTTCCGACAGGGGACTCGCATGCACGCATTCTACGGTTTTGTCACCGGGCTCTGTCAGCCTTTCACGTTTTGCTTTCTGTTGTTGGCGATCGTGATCGTGTACTGCTGGCGGCGCAGCACGCTAACGCGTCGACAGTTGCTGGCGCTAACGATTCCGTTCGTGGGCTTAACCCTGCTTTGCCAGGATTCGTTGGCCTATCTTGCCGTCGGCTCACTCGAGTGGCAGAACCCACCCCAGTCAAACCGGCCGGAGCACACCCAGGCCATTGTCGTGCTATCGGGCGGGGCTTACCGGCCCGACGCCGTTCGGCGTAAGCCGCATCTAGCGGCCGACTCCCTGGTGCGCTGCCTGCATACAGCGGACTTGTACCACCAGGGCGAACCGTGCCTGGTGATCGCTGCGGGAGGACGCGTTTACGAAGACGAACTAGGTCCCTCGCTGGCGCAGATGATGTTTCAATTCCTCACGCACTTGGGTGTGTCGGCCGAGGATCTGGTCATGGAAGACCGCTCGAGTAGTACGTTTGAAAATGCTAAAAATGTAGCCGAGTTGCTGCGCGAGCGAGGCATCGACAAGATCGTACTCGTGACCGATGCCTCGCATTTACCCCGTTCGATCAAGTGTTTTGAAAAACAGGGAATTGGCGTCCATCCTTCGGGTGCGATCTACACGGCGACGGAATTCGACTTCTCACCGGGCAACTTCCTGCCCAATCCTGGCGGCGCGCGCGGCATCGGCAAGGCCGTGCACGAGTGGTTGGGCATGATTTACTACCGCCTGCGCGGAAGAATCTAGCCCACTCATACTTGGTACTCTTCTATCGCCTCTTTGCGCCCGCGCAGTAAGCGCACAAGCCGCACAATCGACTGTCGCGTGTACTGCCAATCCAAAATCAGGCCAAACCCGAATCGGCGCCCTGTGTTGTTCATGATGCCGAGTGCAAAAGTGCGAATAAACCGCGAAAACCCTTCCGGCGCAGCGCGAAACCGTCCATTGACATAGACGGTATCCATGCCCCAATCGAATTGGAAGATAAACGCCAGCGACTCCGACGACATCGCGACATCCGCGTCTTCGGCCGACGCATCCGACGGCGAAATACCTCGCCGCAGGTCAAACGCAACCACGCGGTCGAGATCCCAGAGATGAATCTTTAGTTGGGGAAAGAACCCAATACGCGATAGGGCGGCGACCAGCAGGCGATTGTTCTTCTCTCGCATGCGGGCCAGGTAGGCCGCGGAGTGTTTTTGCAGATCGTCCCAGGATACGGTCTGCGATACTTGCAGATCGCGAGGGATTGTTTCGTAATCCGCTTGCCAGCGCGCCAGCGGTTCGGCGTTGTCGTGTAGCTGACCGATGGACCAGGTTTCGCCAGGATACATGACGACGGGCGTAGCTTGTGTCTGATTCTGAATGTATTCGGCCGCGCCGGCAATGGTATTGATGGAATCGTTCAGGTACGAATTTTCCTCGTGGCAAAAGTAGATCAAGCTGGCGAACGGCAGTAGATAGCGAGGCTTTAGCACGCTTGCCTGGGCGCCGAGCCGTTCGAGAATCTCGCGAGCGCCGTCCTCGCGCGCCTGTTTCTCCTCGGGGTTTCCCTTCCAACTCGCATAGCCAAATTGGCTCAACAGCAAATCGACGGGGCGCGGCAAATACTGCTGGAGCGGCTCGATGTCGTTGATCTGATTCAGTTCGCAATCGTTAAGATTCACGATGCATTTGCCGCCTGCGTCCAGCATCAACCATGAGTCGTATACGGGCACGGGGCCGCAAAGCACGCGAAACCCGGGCGTCAACTCGACCCACTTGTGATGTGGCAGTTCCTGCGTCCGAAAGCCAAGATTCCGGCAATAATCGACGACCTTCTGGTCGGCTGTCTGTTGATACAGTATGCAGATCTTCTCGCGCATCGCCTCGGGAATTCGCTTAACGTTGGGCGGAAAGAAATGGTCGGGATGCTCGTGACTGAACCAGATGTGCGTAATGTCTGCAAAGTCGTCAAACGAAAATTTGCTCTTCGCAATCAGATCCCAGCCATTGTGAAACACCCGGCCTTCGAGCCACGGATCGGTGATCAGCCGGATCCCCTCCGCTTCGATCAGGACCGACGCATGATTGACAAACGTTATGTTGCACAAGGTGGGTTTTTGCTCCTACTCGCAGATCGCCGATTCGTTGAATCCAGAAACAGGGCATGAATCAGCAACGCGGCGCTGCTTCAATCCTGATAAAGGATTAGCGCACTGCCGTTGCGTTCGCTCAATCATTATAAGCGAGGCTCGCTACGTGCGCAAAGATCGCGTCTCGTCCTCGGCATTCTCGTGAAGTCTTCCAAGTAGTTTGGCTCGGATCAACGTTTAGCTACACGTGTCCGCCCGCAAATGGCGTCCAGCAAGACCCCGCCGGCAACGTTCAACTCTTGGGGTAGTAAATCCGGATGCTTGTCCTGTTCTGGCTCGCGTTGAATCTCGTCGTTCGCCAACCGTTTCCGCATCAACCGGCCGCCTGCTCCACGCCGCGGTTGAGTCGTCCGTGGTCATTTTCTTGCTGGGCCGGCGGCGCAGACTGGGGAATTCGGATGTGCATTAAATCGGCTCGGCGGCCAGTCCCTCGATTGAGGTGGTTGTACGACGTCACATACGATTCGGCCGCCGCGCGGCTCATGCTCTCCGTGCGCCGTCCCGTCGGCCGACCGTTGCGCGAAAGCGAAACCCAGTAGAACTCGATACATTTACCAGCCATTTTCTTTCTCCACCGATTGCGTACTCAAGGCTACAGGCTAGTATAGCGCACAAATGTACACTATTCCAGCTACAAGATGTCGGGGGTTACGGCTGGCGTGGTACTACGTTTAGCCCGTCGCTCACCCACATCGCTGCTCATACGTAGATTCGTTGGCTGACAGACGTGTGTCAGCCCGGTCGCAAATCTCAATGTGCGTCTCCCGGCGGCGTTCAACTGGCGGCAAATGTCCTGGCGCTAGGAAGCAGCGAACTCGAACAACGCACCGAAATCGCCCTCGGCATACGGCGTCGCGCCGTCGATTCCATGCGAGATCTCCGTGAACCCCGCGCCCGGCTTGAAGAAGTTGTTCCAGGCCGTTGTGCGTTCGGAAAAGTCGTACGTGATCGTGTAGATGCTTGGCCCGGTCAAGAAACTGAATTTCTGTTCGATGCGCGCGCCGAGAAATTGGAGCGTTCCCGCCGGCGCGCCGAAAAAGCTCGCGTCGTTCACGCGACCGCGCAGCGTGCGGATCGCCGTCCAGGGCGGCAGCGGCACAAAGTGCCAGCCGACGCGTAGCCGGCCGAGTGGTAGTCGCAGGTCGGTTTCAATCGAGTCGGGAACTGTCGAGTCGTCGTCAGTCCACACCCAGGCCGACGACGGTGTAACGACCAGCTCTTCGTCGAGCGAACTCGTGTAGGTCAAGTAGGTGCCCGCTTCGATCGCGGGCTCAAACCCGACGTTCGTTGTCTTGATCGATTCGTAGTCCACCGTCACACGCGCTCCGCCGGTGGGATACGCATTGACGCCGCGTTCCAGCGATTCGATCGCGGAACCGTCGGGTGCGAACTCCGAAAATGGCCGCACGGAAACATGCTCCACGAACACGTCATCCAGGCCGGGAAACGCCAGGCCCGGAACGCGGCGAAACGAGGTGCCCGTCTTCTTCCACCCGCCGATAAGCGATTCCGCGAACGCGCGCCAATCGGTCCAGGCGACACGAAACTCGCGTCGGGCGGCGGCGCCCTTGCCGCCCACTTCGATCGTCGGCGAGCCTTCCAGCTCTTCAAATGCTATCGCCATCGGAAATCTCTCCGTATCGCGAGCCCAGCGCGCAGCTTCTCCACGCCACCGGCTCGCACTGGGTCAAAAGACAGGTTTCGTAACAGGCCCGGCGCCGAGGAAGGTCGCCTTACCCGCAATCGTCGTTCCCCGATCGATGTCGACCGGTTCCCAATCGAGTGACTCGATCATGCAGGGCACGCTATAGAATCGGGTGCGATCGAGAAATAGCCGGAGCGTGACCAACGCGCCCTCTTCGATCTTCTCCGTCAGGGGATTATCGAAGTCGAGTTGAAACTCGATCTCGCCACGCGAATCCTTGGGGCCGGGCAGCCTCGACTTCCAGCCGTTGGTCGCCGAACTGAAGTATTCCAATGCCGTTGCCGACGTGCGCAGCCGCCACGAGGTAATTGCGGCCACCTGCGCGCCGTCGACTTCCACGCGGCCGTCTTTTCCGCTCTTGAGCGCCATCGATATTGCTCTCCTTCCTCGCTTGCGTTCGCCCTGCTTTGCGACCAGGCCACGCTAGCGGCCGGGTTCGATCAGGCCGACGTGCCGGCGATCACAATCTTGTAGGAAACCGTGCCGCTGCCGGCGTTGGAGATCCGCAGGATGTCGGCCGAACCGTCGGTTACCGCCCAGCCGTCGACCTTGTTTACGAGCATGAGCGGGCTGTCGGCGGGAATCTGCAGCTTGCTCGTCGCGCTGCTGTGAAACGCCGCCGTAAAGGCGTTGGCGACGCTGCTATCCAGCACCAGGGTCTCGCCGGCTGTCGTCGCTGTGTTGACGATCATGATCGCGCGGATTTTGGCGAAGGCGATCGTAACCGTGCTGCCGTGGATCGACTGAGTGAGCGCGCTCAAATCCAAGTCGTCGTTGCTTCCCGCGCCGACGCTGCGCGTGGCATGCCATAGCTTGTCGGCTTGCCCGGCGCTCGTGCCGTCGTCGAGCGCTTGATCGTATTGCAAACGCGCATTGTCGGTAACGGTCGACAGGTCGAGTGATTCTTCGAATAGCCAGTTCAACTCGGCCGAGATTTCCAGCGAGAGGGCATCGCTCATGGTTTCTCCTTTACTTCAACGCGCATGTGGTAAGTGGTTTCCAGACGCCAAAGGGCGTCGTCCTGCAAAGTTTCCAGGTGCGCAACGTTGCGCATGTCGAGAATGCGATGGCGCCCGAGCGAAAAGTCGCGGCGCTCAAAGCATCGCGCTATCAACTCGTCCAGGTGTTTTAGTTCGGTCAGCGATTCGCACCACACGCGAAAGGTGATCTCCGCGGTGACGAGAACCAGGCCTCCGCTCATGCGCGTGCGTGCGAACTCTCCCGACTGTGTCAGCGTGGCATAGGGAATAGCGATGCCGGTCTCCGTTGCCGATTCCGGTTGATGGACGCCGGTCGCCAGGCGTGTAGGCGGCAGGGCCGACGACAGGTTTGCATCGCCGCGCCAACGTTGATGGATTACTTGCTCTAAACTCATGGTCTCGCTCGCCTAGGGCTAGGTTGTCGTGACGATGCCGGCCTGTTTGACAAGTGCTTGCATCAATTCACCATGCGTTTGTTGTTTTTCAACGCGTAATACCAGGTAGATGCGTCCCTGCCGGTCGACCAGGCGATGCCGGGGACCGAGGGCGAAGTCTTCCTGAAAGTGCACGGCATGGGTGGCGTCGATGGCGCGTACGTCGTTGTCCACGCTCGCCGTGATCGAGGCCGGCTGAATGCTCGCGCGCACGTTCGCTTTCCAGCGTCGCCAGAGCAGTTCGGGGCCACCGTGACGATCCTTGCGGGCAAGCGCTACATCCACGTCGACCAGCGTGTCGAGCGTTTCGGCGATCGCCAGATGCCTCGCCACGCAACGCCAGCGACTTCCGAGCGTCTGCAGTTCGGCCTGCAAGATGGTCCAGACCATGCCGTCGCTCGAAGTGATCTTGTCACCAGGCACGGGAGCATTTGCCAACGCTCCGGCAGGCAGATGCCAAACCACGTCGGTTTGAATCGCGCCCGGTTCGGTAACGCGGCGCCCGAACGAGCGCGCTTCACCCACGACGGGCCGACGTCGCAGGGCGGCGTCGACTTGTACCGCGCCGCCGGCGGCGGGTTGCAATGTGATCGATTCGGTGCGGTCGGTAACGGCCCCAAAATCGGCATTTGGGTCGAAGGCGAGTGTCATTGTGTGTACCCCGTAGTACGAACTTCGAACGGTTCCGATCCCTGGATGGCCAATTCGATGGATTCCAATTGCGCGCTCAAAGCGCGGAAGTGCGCATCCCAATCGACGCGTTGGCCGTCGATGTCGTAAGTCGGTTTGGGATTCGCCGTGATGTCGGCCAGTTGTTTGGCGATGTTGTCGCGCGCCGACAGGAGGTCGATCGCGTAGGCGCCCGTGCCCAGTTGCGTGCTGACCGTTGCGCCGAACGAACTGATCGTGGCGTCGAGAAACGCGCCGAACGTGCCGGCCGTTGTGTAGCTGGTCTGCGGTTCATTCCAAACGCCGGCGACGATCGACGCCACCGACGCGTCGTTCAGTGCATCGAGTGTTTGCTTGACGCCTTGAATGCCGGCGACTAGCGAATTCTGGTTATCGGTCGCCGTCAATTCGATTTCGAGCGGCAGCACTTCCATATTGGCGGCGCCCTGAAGCACGACGGCCACCGACTCGGCCCCGGTCGCCAGGGCCGCGTCAGGCAGTCCAAGCTGATAGATGCCCGGCATGTTTGTGGCGTCGACTTCCTTGAATCCACCGCTGGTGTAATCGCCCAACGTCATGTTGGCCAGCGTTACGGAAACGGCCGCGCCGGCTGAATTGCGATGGTAGTAGCAGGTCAGGCCCGACGTGTTGTAAGCCAACCCGGTCAGGCCGACGATCTCGCCGGCCTGGCTGCTGTCGCGGATGAACAGCAACAGGATCTTCGACGTGGCGCCTTTCTTGATCTCTCGTTTTGCCATTATCCGATGAAACCTCCCGAAAGTTGGGGCATGCCTGCGGACATGCCGGGATGGCGAAATAGCCCGGCCGATGTGAACGTGAAGCCGATTCGATCGAGCGCCGCGCTCCGATCCGTAGTCTGCGACGCGGTGATCAGTCTCCAGTGGGCTTCGTCCGTATAACCCAGGGCGGACACGTCGAGCGTCTCGGCCGATGGCGGCGCGGCTGCCGGCCGACGTAGTTCATTGACCGAGGCCGGGCCGACAATCGAGGCCGTCCACCCATTAGGGCCCAGGTCCGCGCCGTTTCCGGCAAGCGGCCAATAGCCGAGTAGCGCAGCTTCGGATGTGTCTTCGAACCCGCGCGTGAACGAAGTGGAGATCTCGGACGACGTCCGTTCGTTGCTCCAAACGGCGACACCTGCGAGGCAGCCATGAAACGCCTGCGTTTCGCCCGCGATGTTGCCCACGATGAAATTCGCGCCGGCGTCGGAAACGTAGTTGCCGACGGGTGTCGGTGTCGTGGTCCAAGTGACTTCGTTCCCGTCGAGATAGAGGGTCGGCTCGTTGGCCGCGGAGTCCGAGTCGTAGGAAACTGCCAGATGGCTCCAGCGGCTCAGCGGCACGACGGCCGCGCTCTGCCAATAGATCCAACCGCCGCTGCGCGCCGTTGCGAATCGCACGGCCAGCGCATTGCCGCTTAACGCGGTGAGGCTCAGGCTCCAACCGGTACTCGTGCCCGACGATTTGTCGAGCACGCAAGACGTTCCGCCGGAAGCAAGGCCGCTCGGATCGAGCCACGTGGCGATTGTGCCGCCGCCGGCGAACAGATCGTCTAAGCCAGTGGGCGAGCCGGGCGTGGCATAATCGTCGACACCGTCCCAGTCGAGCGTCGTCACGTTGCCGAGCGGTTCGCCGCAAGGGGGCAACTCGCTCCAGGTAGCGATCGACGTCGGGCCGCCCGATAGCGTGCCGTGATGTCCGTTGCCGGATACGTCGTTGGCGTTTGCATCAAGCGGCCAGTGGCCCAGAAGATTCGCCGCTTGGCCATCATGTCTGCGTGCGAACAGATTCCACACGTCGGTGGCTGTGAGTTTGGTGTCATAGATCCGCACGTCGTCGAGATCGCCCTGATACTTGAAGGCCCCGTCGTATGCTTGACCAAAGGCCAAGGGCGCGGAATTCGAGATCGTCGGAAACGCGCCGGCGGAATAAAGGGATACGTTGGCTTCGCGCCCATCCACGTAGATTCGCATGCGGTTTGCACTGCGATCCGCCACGGCCATGACGTGATGCCATTGGCCGTCGGCCCACGTTTCGACAGTCAAGGCGGCTCGATACGTGCTGCTGTTTTCATAGCAGAACGCCGAAACTTGTTGTCCCGCCACGCCACCCCATGTACTCGCGATGAACAGGCTGTATTGGTTAACCGGCGAAGTGGCCTTTCGCTTGGTAATTAGCGCGGCGCCTTGGTCCGTCGCCGGAGCGCGGAACCAGCAACCGTACGAGAAGTCGCCACTGACAAATCGCAAGTCCGCATGGTCGGCAATCTGGATCTTGTCGTCGACGCCGTCGAATCCGTAAGCGCCAGCGTTCGCCAACGCGTCGCCGTCGGCATTTTCGAACGCCGAGCCATCGGCCGAACTCTGCACCAGGAGCGCCGCGCCACCCGGCTTCGCCGCGATGAGCGTTTGCAATCCGCTGATGCCCGTGCTCGCATCGCCCGGAGAAAGTTCTCCGGTCGTGCGGCTCAACGGGTGCCTCACT
>JAGQOS010000103.1 GCA_020427265.1 Planctomycetales bacterium | reverse complement strand
GATCGGCCGTGCCATCGTCGTCACCGGCAGTCGAGCCGCCGGCGTCGCCCGACCCTTGATCGGCCGTGCCATCGTCGCTACCTGCGGTCGACCCGCCAGCGGCCGACACAGCGGCATCGCCCAGGTTTAACGCTACCAAATATTGCCCCGCATCGGTTTTTGATGTGCTTCGTAGTCGCAGGTAATAGGTTTCACCTTCGACTACTTCGACTGTGCCTTCGTTGACGCCGTCGTTGGGATGCGTTTCGAAGATTTTGTTGCCCGCGGAGTCTTGTACTTTCAATTGAACGTCGGCGCCGTTCGCCTCGACACGGAGATTCAACGCTCCGCTCTGCTGCGCTACAAAAGCGAAGAAGTCTTTGTCCTTCTTGTTCACCGATTCGCCCGAAAGCCCGGCAACCCCATCGTCGCCAAGCTCAAAGCGATCCGCGATTTTTCGAGAATTGTTGTTCTCGGTCTCCAGGAACTCATTACCAGGCTCTGGATCGGCGACGATCGACAAGTCGATTTGATACGGAGCTTCGACGCCTCGATCGCGATTCTTATAGCGCAGCTCGTAGGTTTCGCCGGCATCGACGTGAAACGACTCGCTGAGCGGCGTGTCGCCTTCGAAGGTTGTTTTCAGTAGTTTGGCGCCTTGGCCAGCGCCCGCGCGGAATACGACCTTCGATCGAGCGCCTTCGAGTGAAGAGATATCGAGCGTGAGCGTTCCACTTTCCGTCGGTGTGAAGTGAAAGTAGTCGTCGTCGTTCCGCGTAACGGAGTTGCCGATAATCGAAGTGGTGTCGAGTGTCGATACTTCGACGACATTCGCCTCGGAGCGGAGATTGTTGGGTTCGACTTCGGCAACGGTTGCCGAGAGCACTTGACGTTGTTCGAGGCACTCAACGCGAAAGGTCTTGGTGCGAGGCTTCATGGATGCTCTTCTCATGGAACGGGTAGATTGACTAGAAGGCGCGAACGCCCTAGGGCGACTTGGCCGATCGGACTGCGATCGAAGAATCTAAAAAGGAGAGCGGTGCCAGCCATCGAATCCCGCCACCAGTTTTGAAAAAATAAATCCGACCATTTGCGGGTGCCCGCCATTGCCGTCCTTGTGAGGGGCGGTGAAAAATTGCCCACCCGCGAATCCATGCAGTTTGGCTGGCATCGCCGCCCTGGTCGGCTGGCGAGGTATATTTAGAAAGTTGAGTTCCGAGTAGACTTTAGAGGTCCGGGTGAGAATTCAGCGGCCGATTTGGGCCAGTTTCACGGCAATTTCTGGCTCGGCGGATAAATTCATTTTTTCGTCAAAATCCGTGGCGGGTTTCCGCGGCTGTTTCCCCTTTTCTAGATAGGAGCGTTTACTGTGCCCGAAGGGGACCAGCGCGATCCGAGCTACGCGAGCGATGAGATTTCGGATCGTTCGCTGTTGCGACGATTGCGCTCTGGAAACCCCGATGCAGCGACCCAGTTGTATTTGCGCTATGCCAATCGCCTCAATGCCCTGGCGCGCAGTCAAACTTCTCCGGAACTCGCGCAGCGAGTCGATACAGAAGATATCGTTCAGTCGGTTTTCGGCAGTTTCTTTCGTCGCGCCCAAACGGGTTACTACGATGTGCCCGAAGGCGAGGAATTGTGGAAGTTGTTTCTGGTGATCGCGCTCAACAAGATCCGCACGAAGGCAGCCTACCATAAGGCGGCCAAGCGCGATGTCCGCGCTACCGTGCAGGGCGATGCGATTGAGGCCTGTAATGATCCGGTTCAGGGAGATCAGGAGCTTGCCCTGCGGGCGCTTGAAATGACGATTGACGAAGCGATGGAATCGTTACCTGATCATTACCGCGAGATCTTGACATTGCGAATCGAGGGATATGATATCGACGCCATTGCATTGCACGTCAAGCGATCGAAGCGAACGGTCGAACGCATTTTGCAAGAATTGAGAAAGAATCTCTCTCACCTTCTCTACGAATAATCAGGCCGTGGTCGTCAACGTCCAATTTTGCGCCGAGCTAGATTCATTTGTCACGCCTTACGAGGCGATGCAAGCGGAGATCGGCGCTGCCGACATTGCGGCATTCCTGCCCGAGATAACGCATCCGCTCTACAGCGACGTCTTGCGCGAGCTAGTGCGCGTTGATTTGGAGTATGGCTGGCAACGCGAAAACCCCCGACCGATCGAGTCGTACATCGCCCAATTTTCTTCGCTCGCGAGCGACCCGCAAGGTCTGCAAGCGATTGCTTTCGAAGAATTCCGTCTGCGCCAAGCCGCCGGCGAGGATCCTTGCCCGATCGATTATCAGGATCGCTTCGGAGTCGATGTCGCCCATTGGCCAACGCCAAACACGAAGCGACATTCACCGGTGGCCGAAGATGGTGTCGCGCCCGATCGATTCCCGCAGCCCGGTGAAACGTTTCTAGGCTTTCGTCTGGTTGAGGAGCTCGGACGTGGAGCATTTGCACGCGTCTTTTTGGCCCGGCAGGGCGAGCTGTCCGATCGATTGGTCGCGCTCAAAGTAACCAAAGAGCCGCTCCGCGAGTCGGAAACATTGGCGCGGTTGCAGCACGTCAATATCGTGCCGATTCATTCCGTGCATCGCCATGGCGTCTGGCAGGCGATCTGCATGCCCTATGTCGGCGCGACGACACTGCGCGATGTCATTGCTCAGGTGCGCAGTGAAGGAGCAACGCCCGACTCGGGTAAGCTGTTTGTCAGTACGGTAAGGGCGGCGGCACGGGAAACTCTGCTGGATCAGCTTGGGGCCAGTTCATGGAACGCCGATGCCAGGTCGAATTCCGGCAACGCCAAGTCGGCGACTCGGGCTTTGCAAAACTTGCCTTTGCAGGTGTTCGAGTCGACGACGTTTGTCGACGCGGCACTGATTGTCGGCAAGAAGTTGGCGGCGGGATTGGCACACGCGCATCAACGGGGCGTGATTCATCGCGATCTCAAGCCGGCGAACGTTCTTCTCTCCGATGAGGGGGAACCGATGCTGGTCGACTTCAATTTGGCTGACGACTCCCGCCAGATTCGCGATGCTTCCGCTGCCCTAGTGGGCGGTACGCTGCCATATATGGCGCCGGAACAACTTGCCGCGTTTCAGCAGGGCGTTGCTATTGCGGACGAGCGCAGCGATCTGTACGCGTTGGGGATTGTGCTCTACGAACTCCTGGCCGGCTCGCATCCCTATCCAACCCATTCCGGCGATTGGAATGGAATTGTGACGGCGATGCTTCAGGATCGTGAAGCGGAGTGCCCGTCACTGCACGACAAGCAGCCGCTTGTCACTCCGGCGGTCGCCGCGATCGTTGCCCGTTGCCTGGCGGTCAACCCGGCGCGACGGTACCAATCGGCGCTGGAGTTGCACGAGGATCTTGATCGGCAATTACAGGATCTCCCGCTGGCGCATACCAAAGAGCCATCGTGGCGTGAACGCTCGCGAAAGTGGATTCGTCGGCACCCTCGCATTTCGTCCGCCTCGAGCATCGGAGTTGTCGCGGCCGTATTGCTCACCGCTTCGGTCGTCGTGCTCGCAGCGCGAAATCAACAGATTTCCAAAATACAGATCGTCGATCAGGTGCGACTGTTTCAGGCGGATTTGCGCTCTGTTCAAGTGGGCATGGTCGAAGGGGCTATTGCGGACAAACAGCACCTGGAGTCGATTGAAGAGCATTGCCGCGCGGCGTTGAACCGCTTTCAAGTGCCGGGCAATTCTGATTGGCCGACGACATCGCGTGCGACATTGCTTGACGATGAACGAATGCAGCAACTGCGCGAAGACGTAGCGGAAATGCTGTTTCTGCGCGCGGCGGTCAATCAATTAGAGGCGGACTTCGAGACGACACCCAGCGCGAAACGCAAAAAATTGCAGGCTGCGTCTCAGTGGAATCGTCAGGCGCGGGAGCTACAGAACTCGCCGGCGATGCCTAAGTCGCTCAGCGTCCAGCGAGCCTTGCTGGCCGGCACGAACGAAGAGCCGGCAGATTTGTCCGCCTTGAAGAAGTTTCAACTCGAGCAGGCGGAACAACGTTCGGTCCGCGATCTCTGCCAATCGGCCGCTTTGCTGGTGTCGCAGCGACGATTTGCCGAAAGCCTGCCGCTTTGGCGCCAGGCCACGAATCGCGAGCCCCAGAATCTGTGGGCATGGTTCGGGTTGGGGTATTGCTACGAGCAAACCAACCAGGCGGTTGAGGCTGCGGCATGCTATTCGGCATGCATTGCGCTCAATCCAGGCAATCACAATTGGTACTTCAATCGCGGACGAATGTATTTACAGTTGGCGAATTTCGCTTCGGCTGCACACGACTTTTCCGAAGTTCTTGCTCACACGCCGAAGCATGTGGAAGCACGCGTCAATCTGGCCCTCGCGCTGCTGGGACAGGGCTCGACGAGACAAGCCGCAAAAGAGTTGGAAGCCGTTGTCAGCCTCGGCGGCGCCAGGCCGCGAGTGTGGCTCATGCTGGCCCAAGCTCACGATGCGCTGGGGAACATTGCCGACGCACAACGCGCTCGCGAGCATGCCGCGACAGAAACGCCCTCTGATGAGATTGGCTGGGTGGCTCACGGTGTGTCGCAGGCCAACACGAATCCTCAGGCGGCCCTCAAGGATTTCGACCGTGCACTAGGTTTGAACGCGCACTTTCTGCCGGCCATGCAAGGGCGTGCCCATGTGCTGTCGGAACAGCTTGACCGAGATGAAGAAGCCATCAACGTCCTTGATCAGGCAATTGCCTACTTCCCCGAAAGAGCGTTATTGCGATCGTCGCGAGGAGTCCTTTTGGCCCGATGTGGCCGCAACGACGCCGCGCGGGCCGATGCCGAAGCCGCCTTGCGGTTCGACACATCGCCGGACATCAAGTACCAGGTAGCGGGGATCTACGCTATACTTTCGTTAGATTCGCCCGACGATCGTCAGGCCGCCCTAAATCTATTAGCCGATGCGCTGCAGCAAGGCGCTGGCAGTGAAACGATAGAAACCGACGTCGATCTGCAGCCGCTTCGAATGGAGCCTCGCTTTCAGGAATTACTTAGCGCCGTACGGGTATTACGCGCCGAGGGTCGTGTCGATACGGCTGGGCCAAGTTCGAATTAGACACCGACAATGCGAAAACCAAGACGCCTAAATATCGAGCCATTGGAACGCCGCCAGGTTTTGGCGACGTTTAGTGTTCCCTGGCCGGAAATCGGCGATCTCACGCTGAGCTTTGTGCCCGACGGAACGCAACTGGGTGAAAAAACAAGCGATCTGTTCACGCTCGATGCGGCGCGCGGTGACAGCAATTGGCAATTAGATGTGCTCCGCGCATTTCAAACTTGGGCGGTCGAGTCCGATATCAATATCGGACTGGTGGAAGATGGCGGTCAGCCACTCGACACCCTGGGGTTCAAGCAAGGCGATGTGAGATTTGGCGATGTCCGGATCGGCGCCTTCCCGATGGCCGATGACGTGCTGGCGGTCGCCAATCCCTACGACCCCTTTATCGCCAACACCTGGGTCGGCGATGTCTTTTTGAACAGCGCCAACCAATTCGATCTATTCTCGCCGGAAAGCATCTACGACCTGTTTACGGTCGTCTTGCACGAGGCCGGCCATGTCTATGGGATCGGCCACAGCCAAGATGCCGATTCGGCGATGTTTCCCCAGTTTGTCGATAAAGTAACGCAACTGACGGAAGAAGATGTCGACACGCTGATCGGTCTCTATGGCGTGCGGCGCGAGGATGCGTGGGAACAGGCGACCGGCAACCAGACACTCGCCACGGCGACGAATGTGCCGCTGGTCGATGCCCAGGGCGATGCCAGAACGGCCGTACTCGATGCCGATGTTAGTTCGACAGGCGACATCGATGTTTATTCGGTTACCCTGCCGTCCGACGCGAGCGGATTAGGCTTGCGACTCGGGGCAGCGGGAAAGAGTTTGTTACTGGCGAAGGTTTCGGTATTCAACGCCAATGGCGACTTGCTGGCTAGCGCCCAAGCTTTCGACCCCCGGCAAAATGATTTGCACATTGACACCGTTGCAGGCCAGGCGGGCGATGTATTGTACGTTCAGGTAGAGGCTGCAACCGACGATGTCTTTGGTGTCGGGGGCTACCGCATGGAGTTTATTCCCCAGTCGGGAAGCGACGGCGCGGAACCCCGTCCGATGGCGTTGGAAGACGAAGAATTTGAGTTCGCTCTTGCGGCGCAAGACGCCAGCCTGCTTGCCACAACGCCCGGCTACGTGGAACACACGTATTACGAAGTCGCCGGCGCCGTTAGCATTGCGGAGCCGTCGAATTTCTTCCGCGTTCGCTCTGTGGACCTCGGGCCTGAAACAGACAACGTAATGATGGTCATCGTGCGCTCGCTCGACGAGTCCGATCCGGGCTTTGACGTTACG
Organism: Planctomycetales bacterium; assembly: GCA_020427265.1. GTDB lineage: Bacteria > Planctomycetota > Planctomycetia > Pirellulales > JAGQOS01 > JAGQOS01. Next base: position 6,197 of record JAGQOS010000103.1, on the reverse strand, counting down.
GTCCGCGATGTCCAAGGCCAAGTCATCGCCGCGAATACGATCGAACAGACCGGCGGCGTGGTCGCCGTGCAGATTCCGGCCGTCGCTTCGGCGCAGGACTTTCTTATTGAAGTCCGTGGTCAACAGTTAACGGCGCGCGACTCGGTGTACGAAATCGAAGTCGATTTTGCGCTCGACGGCACCCATCTGGAAACGTATGTCAACGAGTCGCTCGCATCGGGTATCTCCGAGTCGTGGCGCACGCTTCAGGTAGAGCAAACCCAGCAATTCCATTTTCAGTTGTCGGCGTCCGACTGGGGCCATGCCCGCGAAACCGGAGTTGTCATGGAGATATTTGACACTGCCGGACTTCGCCGTTTTCAACTTGCCGCGCCCGACGGCGCAACTCGCACCGGCGATGTGCTCTTGGAACCGGGAGCCTATCAGGTGCGTTTTGCTCGGAACGCCGGCGGTGCGACCTTGCCGGTCGTGTTCGAACTCAACGGTCTTTCGTCGACATCGCCCCTGGGCCCCCAACTTCGCGATACGACGCGCGAGCCGGTCGCTTCGTCGGCGGCGCTGCCGCTCGATCAACTCGCGTTTTACTGGCTTCCGCAGGGAGTAGCGCCGGTCGCCTCGCAGGCAACCGTCCAATTGCCAGCAGCGCCGTTGCAAGTTGCGCGGCACGTTGTATCGAACGACACAACGCCTCTGGCTGCGGGCGAACAGCGCCTTGAGAATGCGGCGGAACAACTCGCGGTCACGTTGGTCGAGAGCCGAGCGCCGGCCCACACGAGCCGCTTCGATTTCGGCGGTTCGATGTCGCGTCCGCCGCAGTCGCCAAGCGAGCCACAAGCAGAACAACAACCGGAATCGACTCCCGAAGCAACGGGCGAAAGTGAAAGAGCACCCGCCTCACAGGCAGAGAGGGAGGCGGCGTTCGCATCACAACCGATGCCAGAGGCCAATAATTCCGTCCTTTTGGATCAGGCGGCCCAGTCGCAGCCCACACCCGAACCCCGCGAAGCAACCCTTTCTTCCTTCGAAATCGCCATGTTGCCTGCCCAGCACGCTGGCCGTTCGAGTTCTCGCGCAACGCTATCGAAGGACGACGCAGCCGCGGTGGATGGGCTCGAAAGTCGTGCGAACTTCTTTGGACAGGCCGTTTTCGAATGGATTGGCGAACGCGTGCCGCTGCCATACATCGCCTGGACGGCCGCGTCCTTGCTGTGTGGATGGGCCATCGCCGTGCGTCGACTGGCGCGGTGTCAGAACTGCGACAAGAATCGCGATTCGGACTGCTGTTAGTCCGCCTTGGGCCCGTATCTGGGTAAAGCCGATCTTGCAATCTCGGCATCTCGCGTGGAAGAGACTTGGTCGATCAAATGTCGCTATAATGTGGCGGCAAAAACGCGGGGCGAGCAACCGTGCGTTTCGACTTGAACCACAAAAGATTCGATGAACGGCAAGCAGGAAAGGAACTCAACGATGCTGCTCCGAAACACGACACCCACGACACCCACGACAACTAGGCTTGCCACGGCAACGTTCGCCTGGCTCGCTTTCGCAATTCTCTCGGCGAGCGCGCATGCACAATCGCGACAGCCAGCCGAGAAGGGGCGACCGGTGAAGGTCTATATCCTGGCCGGCCAGTCGAACATGGTGGGCATCGGCCAAGTTACTGGCGGTGGCAGTCGTTGGGGAGCGGAATTTCTCAACCCGGTCGTATCGGTGTATCCAGGGGCCTACGACGTCCAGGCCGACTACGACCGTATGAAGCCAATCGAAACACGCGAGCTTGAGCAATTCGGCGGTGTCAATCCGACGCCCTATCCGCACGGCGGAACGCCCGTTGTCCGCGGAGCGATCCAAATTCAGACCACGGGCGTTTATGAGTTTCGGCCAGGCTACGGCGAGTCGACTTACAACGTTATGGAAGTCGACGGCCAGGAGGTTTATCGCAAGCATCCCGGCAAAGATGCCGTGCATACTCAGATCAAACTGACGGCCGACAAAAAGGTTCCGTTTAAGATCACCTACCTTACGCAACAGGCCAACGGCCTGGGTTGGATCGTGCGCACCGACATTCCCGGAACCCTGGCGACGGTTGTTCATGCCGATGGGAAGTTTCCTTACCTGGTCGACGCGCAGGGCAATTGGGTCGAACGAAAAGACGTCTGGTATCGAGGCGTTATTACGGCGGGAGCCAACCAGTGGTTGAGCATAGGCTGCGGTGCGAGTTCCAACAGCGTCGGTCCCGAACTTGGATTCGGTCATGTCATAGGCGAATTTCACGATGAACCGGTGCTGATCATCAAGGCTTCGCAAGGCAATCGTTCGCTCGGCTGGGACTTCCTGCCGCCGGGCAGCCAAAGTTTTGAATACGACGGATTCACCTACGCCGGATATAAAGAGTCGCCGGCGCGATGGGAAATGGGCGCCACGCCCGAGCCGATCAATTGGTATGCCGGCAAACAGTACGACGATTGCTTCGGCGCAGTGCACCAGGTGTTGAACGATTTCGACAAGGAGTTTCCGCACTGGACGGGACGCGACTTCGAAATCGCCGGATTCGTCTGGTGGCAAGGTCACAAGGACGGCGGCGAACCCCACGCCAGCCGCTACGAGCAAAACCTCGTTCGACTGATTCGGGCGTTGCGTCAGGAATTCGACGTTCCGCAGGCGCCCTTTGCGATCGCCACGATCGGTTTCGATGGTTGGGACATGGCGGGCCCGCACAAAACGGTTGCCGAGGCGCAACTTGCCGTGAGCGGCGAGCGAGGTAAATATCCCGAATTCCAAGGGAACGTAAAGACGGTCGAAATTCGCGACTTCTGGCGCAAGGCGGAAGACTCACCTCGCAATCAAGGCTATCACTACAATCAGAACGCCGAAACCTACATGCTCGTGGGCGAAGCACTCGGCAAGGCGATGGTCCAGATGCAATCGAAGCAGAGCGATTAATGTGATTGGGCCGCGTTCGCAACGCAGCGCGGGTTGGCGCTCAGCACGGTAACGCGCCTACGGCGAAATCCGCGTAATCTCGATCGTATGTGTCACGGGAACCATTGCCCGGTCGATGGCGGCGGCGCGCAGCGCACGCTGGGCTTCGGTTTCGGCAACCACGTTGGCGAAATCGTCGCGCGCTTCGCGGCTGTGAAAGGCTTTCTTCACCTGCACGGTCTCGAACGCCTGTTTGGCCGCCACGGCGGCATCCACTTGGTCGAAGGCCGGGCAGAAGGGATTTTCGGGGAATTCGCGCGGAAGCAGGATTCCCTCGGCTAAGGCGGCCGACGAAAACTCGCGCTCGGTTTCGCCCCAGCGAACGCGATACGCACCGGGTTGAGTTCCCTCGACGCGCAAGACGAATCGATTGAGATCTTCGGCAAACGGAACGAGCGTCGTGCCAGAGCGAATCGACTGATCGTCGTCCAAATCGCCTCGCGCACAAAACGGATAACGCGAACTGACAAGCGTCAGTTTGCCATCGCCGAATGACTGGACCTCGTGACCTTCCGACGCCATAGCTTTGCCGCTCTGTAGATCGACCACGATATCGCCAATCGCGCCGTCGAGTCCCATCGCCCGCAAGTAAGCCCAGGCCATCAACACGTGGCCGGCCCAGCCGGGGTGGATGCCATCGCGGCCGGCGACTTCGTACGGCTTCTCCGGCGTGGCATGATGTTGCTGGGGCGCGAACACCTGGGCCTGATACATGGGCCAAAAAATGTCGGCAAATCGCACTTCCTCGCGCCGGGCGACGTCTATGGCAATGTCGCGCAACGCACACAAATGGATGTTGTGCTGATCGAGCGTGCCGGCGCGGGTCTTCACCCAGCCAGCGATCTTTCCCGCGCAACCGGGCGAGCCGACCACGACGCGCACGCCCTGCTCTTTGAACTTCTGAACAATCGCTGTGTAGTGGTCGTCGTACCAGCGGCCGTTTGTCGCGTCGAACGGACGATACCGCGAGTCGTTCATCCCATAGGAAAGCGTGGCGATCGTGGGATGAAACGTCAGGCAGTCCCGGTCCATCCGGTGCAAGAATCCGTCGGTCTTCTCGCCGCTCCACCCATATTGGCGCACCGTAATATTTAGCTGGGGCACGCACACAGTAAGATACGTTTCGATGATCCGCGAATACATTTTTTGCTCGGTGATCGAATCGCCGCAGATCGCCAGGCGGTCGCCCTCGCGCAGCAGCAACGGACCCGGTGCTGGCGCCAGGCGCGGATTGAAAGCGCGAAAAGCTTCGTGATCCGGCTTCGTTTCATACTCATAGGGGCCAAAGGTCGCGGCTGGCGATGCGGTCGCCGGCCCGTCAGCCGATAAATTGCCGACGAGCGCCAGGCCTGCGAAAAGCGATAGTACGATTCGAAGATTCATGGTGCTCCTCTTTGTTCGTTTTCTCACTGAGCAGTGAATCGCGGCGAGACCGATGGTGAGAGACGGCCAGGCACGGTGGCCGCGCGGCGTCCGCCACTTTCTAAGGCTTGAGTCCCGCCAGGCTCCCCTTGGCCTGCATCCAGCGCAACATGGGAGCGACGGCCGGTTCGAACATGCCGTGGCCGTAACCTTGCAGTTCAAAGAGTGTCACATCCTGGTGGCCGGCGACTTTGAGCATCCGCATGAAGTAAGCGTTCTCCTCGTAACGCCCTAGCATTTCCTTCTCGCGATCGCCAGTGATCAGTAGAATCGGCGGCGCGTCGGGTCGCACATGGTACAACGGCGCGAACTCGTCGACGATCGGCTGCTTCTGCGGGATACCTCGTTCCTCGCGCACGGTCATGTGCGTAATCGTATGCCCGCTCAGCGGAATGAGCCCGGCAATGTCGTCGGCATCGACACCGCACTCGGCCAGCCAACGTTTGTCGAGGCCGACCATGCTTGTCAGGTAGCCGCCGGCCGAATGGCCCGTAACGAAGACGCGTTGCGGATCACCACCGTAATCTTTCGCATGGCGCAATGTCCACGCCACCGCGGCGGCGGCATCCTGTAGATAACCAGGGCATTTGACCTTAGGGTACAGCCGGTAATTCACACCCACGACGGCAATACCCTGGCCCTGCAATGGTTTGGGAATCGAACGATTGCCGCCTTTCAGTCCGCCACCATGAAACCAGACGAGCGTGGCGAATCCCTGGCGGTTTTCGGGATGGTAAAAATCCAATCGACAGCGCTCCCGCTGGTACTCCGTGGCCTGCTGGTCCTGTGGCAAATACGAAATGTCTTCTTCCGTGCGATAGACGATTTCCGAATCGGCCGCCGAGATCGTGCCCGCGGCGGTAAGCAAGAGAATAGCGGGTATCAACATCGCGCGCAGCACAGCGGGCCTCTACATTGGTTGCAGGGAGGATGAATTGAACGGGGCTCATTCTAGTTGTGGCGGACCCGGCGAGCAAACGAACCCGCTTTGTCCGCTCGATGGCGCGCGATTGACAGGGCAAGTTGAAGTAGGCGATGCAAAGTCGCGTCAATACTCGCCCAGGATCTCACCGTGGTTCATCGTGCTCAACCCGCGCCAAGTGGTCAGGTCGATACCATCGGTTACGAATCGCACGCTGCCATCGCACAACGCCACGACCACGCCGCCAGGGTGATAACTGCGCGCCGAGCAATTCACCGGATTAGCCGAGGTCGCCAATTGGCACGGCCAGCCGGGAAGGTTGAAGCTTGCCGCTGGGCACCAGCCGCCATCGAGATAGTCGGGCACCGACGTGTTGGGACCATTGTGCGCGGTGCAGCCGCTTCCGGGGCCCCAAACAGTCAGGCCGCGTAGATCGTTGTCGTTGCGGCCTTGTCGAATCTCGAGCATCATCAACGTGTTGCTTGTTCCGTCACGAATATCGGCAAAGCGATAAAAGGGCACGTCGTCGGGCGGCAGACTGCCGCCATTATTGTTGCAAAAGAAAGGCGACTTCTGAAACGTGACCCCGTTGAGTGTCGGCGCGCGAAAGTTCGATGTGTTTCCCAGGTTGACCACATAGTTGTAATTGGGAATGTCGTTCGCCGTCCAGGAGGAGAATCGTGAATCGCTCGGACAACTATACGCCGCCAGCCGAATTTCCAGCAGATCGCGATTCGGCGGTTGCATGTACTTCGTCAACGGCACGTATTGATCGTAAATCGCCGTCTGCTCGAGAAACGGAAGCACGGCCATCACCCAGGTGCCATAATGACGCGAGGCGGCGCCGTGGGGCAGGCTCTTATACGTGGTA
>JAGQOS010000102.1 GCA_020427265.1 Planctomycetales bacterium | reverse complement strand
AGGCGAAGGCCGCTGGCGACGCCGAGAAGGTGAAGGAGTTGGAGGCTTGGGGGCAGGAGTTTCAACGGCAGCTCCACTTCCAAGGTTTTGGGCGCGCGCCGGTCGATGACTTGTTAGCGCCACTTGCCGCTGAAATCCGTGCGTTCGCAGCGTCGCGTCATTTGGCGGTGATCGTCATGAGCTGTGACTACGTGAGTGACGAGGTCGAATTGGTTGATGTGACCGACGACTTGGTTAAGTTATACGATCCATCTCCGCAGACGCTGAAGACGGTTGCTGAAATCCGCGCGGTCAAGCCGGTGGCCTTGACAAAATTGGCGGACGTGCCGGCGACCGATTAGTCGCGGCGCGAGGCACGCAAGAATCTGGCGGTATGTGGGGCATGGCCGGAGCGGTCGGCACGGCGGCTTCGGCACCCTACACCGCCGGCTCCCAGCCTTCGGCGTATTCGCGTTTCCAGTGACCGACGGCTTCCTCATCGTGCAGGATGCTGCCGTTTTGTGGGTCGCAGGTTAGTGCGCGCCCGACGCGTTGGGCAATGTTGCCGAGGTGGCAAAGCAGCGTGCTCCGGTGGCCCTCCAGGATCTCCGCATGCAATCCATCAGGACGGTTGCCACGGACGGCCTGCAGGAAATTCGCCACATGATCCGCTTCGCCCAGACGGCTATCATCCACCTGCTCCTGGAGCTTGTCGTGGCGATCATAAAGGCGGAAGTTGCCGTTGGAGTCCAGTTCTATCGTTCCTTCCGTGCCATAGAATTCGACGAACTTCTCGCCGTGGCGATTGCAGCTCAGTCCCTGCCACGTGATGGCACACTCATCGGGAAATGTGAATCCGACGGTATGCGTATCCGGCGTCTCTTGGTCGTCTTGGTATACGTAGCGGCCACCTGTCGAGGTGACTTGGGTCGGGTAGGTAACACCGAGGCCCCAGCGGCAGAGATCCAATGTGTGGACGCCGTTGTTACCCAGCTCGCCATTGCCCCAGTGCCAGCGCCAGTGCCAGTTGTAGTGAACCACGTTGTCCAGGTAAGGACGACGTGGTGCCGGGCCCTGCCACAGCTCGTAGTCCAGCCACTCGGGTACGGCGACGGTTTTTCCCTGCCCGATTGAGCCGCGGGAATTGTTGTAATAGGCTCGCGCCAGATACGGTTTGCCAATCGCACCACTTCGCAGGCGTTCCATCGCCAGTCGCGTTCCCGGACTGCTGCGCCGCTGCGTACCGATTTGAACGGACCGGCCGTGCTTCCGTGCGGCAGCCACCATCATTTCACCTTCCCAGGGATTGTGACTGCACGGCTTCTCGACGTACACGTGCTTGCCCTGGCTGCAGGCGAGGATCGTTGCTGGGGCATGCCAGTGATTGGGCGCGGCGCAGATGAGCAGATCGACGCCTTGATCGTCGAGCGCGCGGCGAAAATCTTTCACGCCGTCGGGCGTGTTGTTCTGCTTGTCGGCAACCGCCTTCATGCCCTTGGCCAGTGCGCCGTCTTCGGGATCGCAAATGTACGCGACCTCGGTGTTTTCGAGCGCAAGAAAGGATCGGGCCAAGGCCGAGCCACGGCCGTTCGTGCCCATCACGGCGGCAACCAGTTTGTTGTTCGCCCGGTTGGCTGCGGCCGAGCGCGCGAAGGCGAGTGTCGCCGCGGCGGTGGCTGAAGTGTGGACAAAGCTTCTACGATTCAGCGATCCGCCACGCAGCATGGTCATCTCCCCCTTCGATTACATCCACTCGCGAATTGTTTTACCTTCGATCAGTCGCACGGGTCGGCCATCGGGCGCCGGCACAATCAGATCGTGCGGAATTCCCAGTTTGGCGTAAATGGTCGAGGCGATATCGTCGCTCGTGTATTCATTTTCCACCACCACGCCGCCTTCGTCGTCGGTCGCGCCCAATACCGAGCCGCCGGGAATTCCCGCACCGGCCATGATCGCGAAGCCGGCCGTGGCCCAATGGTCGCGACCGCTAGCCGAATTGACTTTGGGCGTGCGTCCGAAGTCGCTCAGCCAGCAGACGAGCGTCGAATCGAGCAGGCCGCGCTCTTCGAGATCGATCAATAGTTGCGGCAACGCCCGGTCCACCGGCGGAACGAGTCGGTCTTTGAGCGAGTTGAAGTTATTCTGATGCGTGTCCCAACCGCCGCTGGTCAGCGTTACGAAGCGCACGCCCGACTCGATCAGCCGCCGCGCCAGCAGGCAGCTTTGCCCGAACCGGTCGCGCCCATAAGCGTCGCGCAGCCGCGTATCTTCTTCCTCGATGGCGAAAGCGCGCTTGGTCTCTTGCGCCGTGATCATGTCGAGCGCGGTTTCGTAGTGTTGATCGAGCGACGCGAACGCCGTCGGTTGCAGATCGGCCCCGCGTTGAAGCTGGTCGATCCGCGCGAGCATCTTGCGGCGCCGATCGATTCGGGCCGAATCGACACCCGATGGCGGCGAGATGTCTTGCACTCGAAATTGGGCCGCGTTGGGATCGTCGTTGATAACAAACGGATTATGCGGCAAGCCGAGCACACCCGACGTGCCGCCGCCGAAACGCCGATCGACGCTCGATCCTAACTGCACAAAGGGGGGCAACACGGATTGAAACCCATGATAGTAACTGACGACCGAGCCGTAGGTCGGATACGCGACGGCCGGGTTGAAGCGTCGTCCCGAGAGCACCCATTGGTCGGCATGGCCATGGCTGGCGTTTTGAGGATTCCAGCCGCGCAGCAGGCCGAAGCGCTTTTGCTCGCGCGCCATTCGCGGCACAATGTCGGTGAAGCGGATACCGGGTACCGCCGTGCCGATGGCGCCGAATTCGCCGCGCACGCTGGCCGTGGCGTTGGGCTTGGGGTCGAACGTGTCGTGATGGCTCACGCCCCCCTGCGACCAGATTAGAATGCAGTTGCGCGCTTTTATTGCCGGGTGTTCGGCCGCCGCCGTTCGCCGGGCGCGCAGCGCCATCGGCAACGAAACCCCCAGCGCCGAGAGCGAACCAATTTCCAGAAATCCGCGACGCGAAACGCCGTCGCAGGAGCGGGACCGATCGAGAGGCATACGCAGCATTGCTTCGCACCTCGAAGGAATGTGGACGGTGGGCGGATTCAAAACCGATCGTCACTCGATCGACACGAATCCGGATGGTAAACGGAAGGCGGGAACACTTCGTATCCTAGCAAAACGCGCCGCGCGTTCCAACAACATTCCCCTTGTTTGCCCGCAGAACGGCCAAGCCGGGTTCTGGTCCATTTTTCGGCGGCGACGGATGCAACTCGCATTGCATTGTCGGCCGAAAACATGGACCTGACCCCTTCGCATTCGGCTTGGCAGTTTTGCGGGCTTGTCTGCAATGCTCGGCCGTGGCGACCGCAGCGGCGGACCTGCGCCCATCGGGTGGCCACCAAGGTAAAATGCCTGAGAAATCTGGAAAAACTGCGGCGCCTTCGCCCACACGCTCTGGTATCGGCCGATGCGATGGGTGATAATCCCAATTGAGTTCCTCGCGCGGTTGCGCCAAGTCACCGCGCTCGATTCCTTCCCGCCTAACGTCCCACCTCGAGCGGAGATCTACCATGTCTCTTCGCTTCGTCGCCCGTTGCACGGCGTTGCTCATCGGTGTTGTGCTGCTGGTATGTTCCCCGCTGGCCTTCGCAGGCGATGCGGCTACTTTGCTAGTCACACCCGATGCGGTTCAGCTCGCCGGCAATTTTTCGCAGACACAGCTAGTCGTTAACCGCGCTGACGAGGCGGGCCAGCCGAGTGCGGATCTAACGCACGAGGCGAGTTTTACAAGTTCCGATCCCCACGTCGTTGCCGTCGATCAACGCGGGAGACTGCTCGCTCGGGCCAACGGCGAGGCGACGATACATGTCGAAGTCGCCGGCCAATCGCGCGATGTCGCGGTGCATGTCGAAGGCGTGCAGGATGTTCCGGCCATTCGGTTCACGCATCACATTCGGCCCATCTTGAATAAGTCGGGCTGCGCCGCGGCCGCCTGCCATGCCAGCCAGCACGGGAAGGGCGGATTCAAGCTGTCGGTACGCGGTTACGATCCGCCGGCCGATTACGAAGCAATCACCCGAGCCGGGTTTGGACGCCGCGTCGACCTGGCTCGCCCCGAGCATAGTTTGATCCTGCGCAAACCTTCGCACCAGCTTCCGCACGGCGGCGGCCAGGCGTTGCCGGTGGGGAGTGTCGACTATCAGATCTTGGCCGCCTGGCTCGCCGCGGGCGCCGCGCCGCCTGAGGCCGACGAACCCGAAGTAACCGAGCTGGTTGTCTTTCCGCTCGAATATCGTGGATCGGAAGGGCAGCGCTTGCAGCTACGCGTGGAAGCCGTTTACGACGACGGTCAGCGGCGCGACGTGACCGCTTGGGCCAACTTCGACACGCTCGATGAAGCGGTGGCCGTTGTCAATGGCGACGGCCAGGTGTCGCTGGCCGGTCGTGGGCAGGCGGCCGTGATGGTGCGATTCGAAGGCGAAACGGCCGTTTCGACCCTGGTCGTTCCGTATCGCGACGCGCCGTCGCTCGAAGATTGGCAGCCGCGCAACTTTATCGACGAATTGGCGGCCGACAAATTTCGTGAACTCGGCATCGAGCCTTCCGGCCTGTGCGACGACGCCACGTTTTTGCGTCGCGCGTTTCTCGATTCCATCGGTTCGCTGCCCACGATCGAAGAGTCGCGCGCCTTCCTGGCCGACGCCGATCCGCAGAAACGCGAACGGCTGATCGATCGACTGCTCGGGCTCTCCGATGGCGAAGCGAGCGGACTCTACAACGATCGCTACGCGGCTTTCTGGACCCTGCGTTGGTCGGATCTGATCGGCAACACCAGCGATCGGCTGGGCGATCAAGGCATGTGGGCGCTGCACAACTGGCTGAAGCAGTCGCTACGCGAGAATCGTCGCTTCGACGAAATCGTCGGCGAGCTGGTGACAGCCAAGGGATCGATCTACTCGCAAGGCCCGGCGAATTATTTTCGCATCTACACGAATTCGGAAGGATTAGCCGAAGCGACGGCCCAAGTCTTCCTGGGCATTCGTATGGAATGCGCGAAGTGCCACCATCATCCGTTTGAGAAATACAGCCAAGCCGATTACTACGGACTGGCCGCGTTCTTTTCGCGTGTCGGCACGAAGAACAGCGAAGAGTTTGGGCTCTTTGGCCGCGAGCAGGTCGTGCTGGTGCGTAATTCGGGCGACGTGCGGCATCCGCGCACCGGACAGATTGTGCCCCCCACGCCCTTGGATGGCGAACCGACCGACGACTTGCTCGATCGGCGACTGCCGTTGGCCGATTGGCTGACGAGTCCGGAGAACAAGTTCTTTGCCACGAATCTGGTCAATCGCTATGTGGCGTTCCTGCTCGGTCGCGGGTTGGTCGAACCCGTCGACGATCTCCGCAGCACCAATCCGCCGACGAACGCGCCCTTGCTCGACGCGCTGGCCGAAGACTTCGTCGCGCACGACTTCGATCTGAAGCAACTGATTCGCACGATCATGAATTCCCGCCTGTATCAGCTCGATTGGCGACCGACCGAAAACAACGCCGCGGATGAAAAGTACTACAGCCACTTCCATGTTAAACGGTTGGCGGCCGAGCCCTTGCTCGACGCGATCGACCAGGTGACCGAAGCGCCGACCAAATTTCCCAATTTGCCGCTCGGCACGCGCGCGATCGAACTTCCCGATGCCGAATATGCGATTCCGTTCCTCAATACATTCGGCAAGCCGCGCCGCGTGAGTGTGTGCGAATGCGAACGATCGCGCGAGGCGAATTTGGCCCAGGCAATGCACACGCTCAATGGATCGACCGTGGCCGACAAGATCGCCAAGGCCGATGGCCGGTTGGCGAAGTTGCTAGGCGCTAAGGCGGAGCACGACCAGATTGTAGAGACGTTGTACCTGGCGGCGCTCGCGCGGATGCCGTCGGAGGCTGAACTTGCCGCCAGCCGAGAATTTTTGGACGCCGCTCCCGACGCCAAACAGTGCTACGAAGATTTACTTTGGGCTTTGATTAATTCGAAGGAGTTTGTCTTTGTTCACTAACGTCAGAGGTCGATTCGCAATGGTTCTGGGCGTGCTTCTGCTAGGGCCGGCCATGGCCGCCGCGCAGACTTCGTACCCGATGCTGATGGATCTTTCGCCTGTCGCCGCCCAAATCGGCCAGACGTCGCAGCATACGCTCCGCGCGCGGGCCAGCATGGAAGGCGCTAGTTTCATCGACGTTTCGGGCGCCGGTGTGACGGGCAAATACTTGCCACCGGAGATGGAGGAGGGCAAGAAGCCGAATTTCGAGGCTGTTCAAATCGAATTCGCCGTTGCGGCCGACGCGCAACCCGGCATCCGTGCGTTTCGCCTGGCGACACCCCGCGGCGCCAGCACGCTAGGACAGTTGGTTGTCACCCCGTTTACCGTCGTCAACGAAGCGAAGGCGAACAACACCGTTGCGGAAGCCGAACCGGTCCCTGTGCCGGGGTGTGTTTGTGGAGCGATCGAGAAGGCGGAAGATGTCGATGTATTCCAGTTGCATGTCGCGGCCGACCAGACGCTCGCCTTTCATGTGTTGGCGATGCGGCTGGAAGACTCGATTCATGACCTGCAGCAGCATGTCGACCCGATCTTGACGTTGCGCGGTCCCAACGGCGGCACGCTGGCCGAGTCGGACAATTATTTCTATGGCGATCCGTTTTTCACGTACCATTTCCAGGCCGAAGGCGACTATTTTCTCGAAATCCGTGACGCGCGCTACCAGGGCAACCAGTACTGGCGCTATGCGATCGAGATCGGCGATCGGCCGTTTGTGCTCGGTGTGCATCCGCTCGGGGTGCGCCGTGGCGAAGCTACGGAGCTGAAACCGTTTGGAGTTCAGGTGGCCGCCGACGCCAAGGCGACCATTCATCTTTCGGCCGAAGGGCCGGAGGGGATCGTCGAGCAGACGCTCGATCTCGATGGCCAGCCGTCCAATCCCGTGCAATGCTTCGCCACCGATCTGCCTGTGGCGCTGGAAACCGAAAGCGAGAACAACACGCCGGCTGCCGCGCAGGAAATGGCCGTCGATTCCGGGCTGAGCGGAAGAATGGAACAACCCGGCGACATCGATTGCTATCGGTTCGAGGCCAAGAAGGATGAACGCTTCACGTTCGAAGTGTTCGCCCGCCGGCTTGGGTCTTCGCTCGACGGGCAGTTGCGCATTCTCGATGAAAAGGAAAACCAGAAAGCACTGATCGACGACGGCAAGGTCGGCAAACGGTCGACTGCCGATCCGATTCAAGAGAATTGGACCGCGCCGGCCGACGGCAACTATGTTCTTGAGTTGCGCGATCTGCATCTGCGCGGCGGCGAGGCCTTCGCCTATTATTTGCAATTGACCCGCTGCAGGCCGAGTTTCCGCCTGTTCGCCGATACCGATAAAACGCAACTCACTCCAGGTGGCCATGGCGTGTTGTATGTACGAGCCGAGCGCGTCGGTGGATTCGAGGGCGAGATCGCGCTGGCCGCCAGCAACCTTCCTCCTGGCGTGACCGCACATTGCGGCAAGATTCTGGCTACAGGCCAGGACGGCTGCATTCTGTTGGAAGCGGCCAGCGATGCGGCGCCGTCGCTGGCGAACATCCACATTGCCGGCAGCGCCGAGTTGGCCGCCGCCGACGGCGCACCGCAATCACTCACTGCAACGGCCGCGGTTTATCAGGAAGTGTACATGCCCGGCGGTGGCCGCGGGCATTGGCCGGCTACGACCCATGCCGTGTGTGTCGGCGCGCCGAGCGACATTCGCGCCGTCACGCTCAGCACGAATGAAATCTCGCTCAAGCCGGGCGAGTCGAAGCGGGTCGATGTGAAGATCGATCGCGCCGAAGGTTTCGACAAGAACGTAACGCTCGACGTGGTCTACGGGCACTTGAATTCGACCTACGGCGATTCGTTGCCCAAAGGCGTTACGCTCGATGGCGCGGCGAGCAACGCGCTATTAACCGGCGGCGCCACCGAAGGACATCTCACGCTCAAGGCGGCCGACGACGCCCCGCCGGTTGAAAAACAGCAAGTACCGGTCATGGCCCACATCTCGTTGAACTTCGTAATGAAGGCCACCTATGCCGCCAAGCCATTGTTCATTACGGTCGAGCCGAAGTAGCCGCCAGGGCGGCCAGTGCAATCGCGGCCGTCTCAATGCGCAAGATGCGCGGTCCCAGGTCGATACAGCACCAGTCGGCTTCGCGCGCCGCGGCGACTTCTGCGTCGGAGAAACCACCTTCCGGACCAACGAGAATCGCCAGTTCGCCGTGCGCTTGTCCGAATGAATGCGTCTCGGTTTCGCCGGCAGGATGGGCGATCCAGCGAGCCGTTGCCGCAGCGGGTTTTTCGAGGAAGTCGTGGAACGAGATTGGCTCCGCAATTTCCATCAAGCGATTGCGTCGGCACTGCTTGCTTGCTTCGATCACGCTGCGCCGCAACCGGTCTAAGGCGGAGCCTTTGGGCTGCGCCACGCTCCGTTCGCTGCGCAAAGGCACGAGTCGCCCCACGCCAAGTTCCGTGAGTTTCTCGACCAGCAACTTCTGACGATCCCCCTTCGGCAGCGCTACGGCCAAGGACAATGCAAAGGGCAGTTCGCGGTCGATTTCCAATCGCTCGACCACTTCCAGCTGCGCCGTCTGCCGGTTCAGCTCCCGAACCACCGCGCGGAATTCGGCCCCGTTGCCGTCGAATAGAGTTACTTCCTCGCCGGCGCGCGCACGCAGCACATGCAACAAGTGGTGCGCCTCGGTTCCTGCGAGCGTTGCTAGCTTGTCGGTAATCGGCGAATCAACGTAAAAGCGATGCGACATCGAGGTAATTGAAAACCCGGGTTCAAGATCCGTGGATGAATATAACGAATAAAGTGGATATACGGAATTCAGCGCCCAGAGTCCGCGAACAAGAAGCCGGGGGACGACACGCCATGTATCACGAGCATTGGAATTTGAGCGAGCCCCCGTATCGCGATGGATTGGACCTGCGCGGCTTCCAGCGCACGCCGGTCCACGAGGAAGCCCTGGCGCGAATGGATTTTCTGCTCGACGGCAAGCGTCGCTTGGGGTTGCTGCTCGGTCCCGAGGGCGCGGGCAAGTCGCTCCTGTTGAATGTCTTCGCCGACCAGTTGCGCCGTCGTGGCGTGCCGATCGCCCGGGTCGATTTAATGGGGATCGACGCCCACGAGCTATGTTGGCAAATCGCCACTTCCTGGCGAACGCCGGCCCAATTCGGCGATTCGATGTTTGTGCTTTGGCGGCGATTGGCCGATCGCGTGCAGGAGTTTCGCGCCGTGGGCGTTCGCGGCGTGTTGTTGCTCGACAATGCCGACGAGGCCGAGCGTGCAACGCTGCAACACGTGGTCCGATTGCTCTCGGTCGATCCCACGGCCGACGCGCCGTTGACGGCGATCGTTGCCGCGCGGCCGCAGCGGATCGCCGCGCTTGGCGAACGTTTGCCCAGCCTGGCTTCGCTGCGCATCGATGTGACACCGCTCGAAGTCGAAGAGACGAAAGACTTCGTCATCGCCACCCTGGCCCAGGCCGGCCGGACGGAAGCAACGTTCGACGAGGAGGCAATCGAGACACTCCATGACCTGACCGGCGGAAACCCGCGACATATTCGTCAACTCGCCGACTTGGCCCTGATCGCCGGCGCCGGCGAACAGACACAACAGATCAACCGCCACACGGTTCAGGCGGCCTACGAAGAGCTGACGGTTCGTTAGCTAAAATCGAACGGTTCGCGCCCCGCGCTACTCGGCGCCCGATTCGACGACGATCTTCTGCATGTCGCGCACAGCGCGCCAGTTATTCGACCGCAGGGCGGCTTCGCGCGCGAGCAGCGCCAGCGGGGCAATGCGATCGTTCTGCCCCGACGCCTTGGCGGCCAAGATCAAGTTGCTGGCGATGCTGAAAATCGTTTCGTTCTGTTCCAGATCGCGGTTTCCAACGGCCAGCGCACTCAAGTAGCGAGTCTTCCATTCCAGGGCGTCGATTTCGAAGGCTTCGGCAATGCGATCTACCGCGCCCACCATGCCAATCGCATCACCCCGCGCAATCTTAAGCTTGGCGTGGGCCTCGAGCAGCGCCAGACGTTGCGCCGGATCGTCCTGTGCTTGATCGGCGCTGCCGATTAGCATCGACGCCAGCGCGGTTTGCTCTTCGTCGGTGGCTGCATCGCGAATGCGCGCTGCAAATTGTTGGTCGACCTTTTCGCGGGCCGCGCGAAGATCCGATTCGGAGGGCAGGGGGGCGCGGATGGCCGGCGCTGCGCTAGTCGGCTGTTCGGAATCCGGCGCGTCGCCACGGCCTTTATCGGCGGCTTGCATCTCCGGTTTACCCGCCGCTTGTTCGTCGACCGGAAGTCCCAACTCGGCCGCCAGCGCCCGATCGCCGGCGCCTTCGCGTTGGGCGGCGGCATAGATCGCCTTGGCCCGGTTGCTGTCGCCTTCACGGAAGTACATCTCGCAGACGATTTCCAGTAACAGCAACCGCGCCGGTTCGGCTTCCAGCTCGGGCCGCATCAGCGCCACGGCCCAGCGGGCCGGAACGCGCTCGGGCGTGAGTGTGAGTTCTTGGCCAATGTGCGCGACCCGCATCGAAAAGTCGTCTTTTTCGACCACGCGCGCGGTGGAGTCGAGCGAGCCATCTTCCAGGGAAAGGCTCAGCGACGAACCTGGTTGAAAGCGTTCCCAGGCCCGGGCGAGGCGCTCGTCGATTTCATCCAGGTACTCGAAGATCTGGCGCAGGTTCGCAAGGTGATCGGCGAACTCCGGCGGTGGTTCGCGCTGCGCCAACTCCTCGAGCTTGCCGCGCGCAATCTCGCGGCGCCCGTTCTTCATGAGCGAGCGGATGTGATCCAACCGTTTCTCAACACGTCCGGGACCTTCATCGTCTGAGAGCGAAGGCGAGCCACTCGGCGCGGTCTCGTTCCAATCTGGAATTGTTTGAGCGGGCGCACTTCCGTTGGGGGCGAACGGATCGCTTGCCGTCGACGAGACCGTTTGCGCCCCCGATGCGGGCGCTGCGTTGGGCGCGGCTGCGGAAGGCGCCTTGGGCCGCGTGGCGAAGACACCGACGACGATGCCGCCGATCACCACGGCCACGCCGATCAGAATCGGCACGGGCGAACTCTTCTTGCGCGGTTTGCGCGCGACCGTGGCACTCGACTTCTTCGTCGCCGCGCCGGTGACTAACGGGATCGGGTCGGCCGTCGAGGCGGCCACCGCTTGCGGGCCGACCGGTTGTGGCGATGCTCCTTGCGCGGGCAGCGCTTGCGGCGCGACCGGAATCGCCTCGGCCACCGGGCCGGGTTGAGCGATCGGTTGCGCGACCGGCACGGCCGTTGGCGCCGCTGCCGGCGAAGCTTCGCGCACACGCACCGGCGCCTTCTTCTTGGCGGCGCGCAGCTGCTTGTCGTAAGCCGCTTTTTGGTCGGGGGTCAGCAGACAGAGCCTCGCGGCCGCCAGTTCGTTGAGGATCTGTTGCGAATAGGCCGCATAGGGGCCCGATTGAAACGTGCGCACATGGGCCATACAGCGGTCGGCGGCGTTGGAGATCACATCGGGATCGTCTTCCAGCTCGCCGATCGCTAACAGCCGGTAATGGCTGGGTGGCTGCTCCGATTTAGGAATCCCCAGCCACTTGCGATACGGATCAAATTCTTCAGACATAAATTTCGTACTGTGCCATCTGCCGGCGCGGCCAACGCCAAGCGATGGCCAGGAAAAATTGTATTTTGCCGCCGAAGAACGTGTCTTGAAATTCCATTTCGACTTGGGGCGGCTGGAATCGCCTTCTCGCTACGTTGTGCTGCATCGACGAATCCTGTGGATTCGACTGCTTCGCCCGCTTGGCGAGAAACCGATTTCCGCGTCCGCCGAGCCGAAAGCGAATTTCAAGACACGTTCTAAGGCCGATTATCGGCGAACGGTTCGATGTTCGCAAGAATCGTCGCCAGAGCCGCACACCGCGAACCAGTATTTTGCCGTTAAACCCGATTCGCGCGCCAGCGGGTGGATTATTTCCGAGATTCGCCGCAGCACTTGCAACCGTGGCAATGCTTGTCATGATAGTGGTTTACGTCGTGCCGGCGGCGCGGCCCCCGCTCATCTTCCACTGCACGTGGCTCCGGAGATTGCGAACCTTGAAGATTGGCGAGACAACGATCGACGATACGTTTGCCGAAGCCTTTGGCATGCGCTGGGTGCGCCTCATCGTGACGGCCGCCGACGACTACTGGCTCGACGCGGCGATTCGCGAATTCACCGGGTACAGCTCCTCGGTCATCGCATGCGATGCCGAGACCGGCCTCGAACGCCGCCTGCCGCCCGAGGAAACCCCCGACGGCCGACCCGGCGCGGCGATTCTGGCCTTCGGCTTCTCGGCCGATGCGTTGACCAAATCGATTCCCAACCGCACGGGACAATGCCTGATGACCTGCCCGTCGACGGCCGTCTTCGATGGCAACGCCGGGGCCGACGCCAAAATTCCGTTAGGCAAGCACATTCGCTACTTCGGCGACGGGTATCAGAAGAGCAAGATGCTCGACGTCGGCCGCCTATGGCGAATTCCGGTGATGGACGGCGAGTTCCTCGTGCACGAGTCGCTCGGCGTGAGCAAAGGCGTGGCCGGC
>JAGQOS010000101.1 GCA_020427265.1 Planctomycetales bacterium | reverse complement strand
AGAAGTCGGGGAGATCGTCCGGTTTGCGGCTGCTAACGAAGTGGCGGTCGACGATCACCGGGGCGTCTTCCCAGTGGGCGCCGGCGTTGATCAGGTCGTCTTTGATGCCGGGGCTTCCCGTTACGCGTACGCCACGGTAGACGCCAGCCGAAATGGGAATCCAGCCGCCGTGGCAAATGGCCGCAATTAGCTTGCCCGCCGCGTCGAAGTCGCGAACTAGCCGGAGCACGTTCGGGTCGCGGCGCAGCTTATCGGGCATGAAACCGCCCGGCACGATCAGGCCGTGGAAATCGGCCGCTTCCATGTCGGCGATCGCCGCATCGCTGCGGCACGGGTAGCCGTTCTTGCCGGCGTACACGATGTTCGCCTCGGGGCCGGCCACAGTCACGTGCCCGCCCGCTTCGGTAAGCCGCAATTTGGGATACCAGAGTTCTAGGTCTTCGTAGATGTCGCCGACGAAACAAAGAAATCGCCTCTCGGCAAGTGGCTGCAAATTGGTCATGATAAGGTTCCTGGGGCTAAACCTGTCTTTGGATTTGTGTGGAGCACCGGTTCTTCGCGAATCGTGGCTTAATCGAATCGGCGCCGATTAGCAAGGCTCGACGTGCTTCTGCACGCCTGCGACAGCGCGAGGGATACCGGCAGGCGAACAGAATCGTTCCTCGTGGCTTCGACGTTCCGGAATTCTAACATGCTCGATTTGTTCGTCTATGGATCGCTCAAGCGGGGGCAGCAGAACTTCGATCGCTATTGCGCGGGATGCATTGCCGCCGAACCGGCGCGGATCGCAGGACGGTTGTATCGACAGGCCGATGGCTACCCGATGCTCGTCGTTCCCTCGCAGCGCGCCCAAGCCCTGGGAACGGGCGATGGCGCGGCGGATGTGCGCACGCTCGCACAAGTGCGCGCACGCAAAACTCCGACGGATGTCGATCCGCCCGACGGTGATTGGCAGTGGATTGAAGGCGAAGTCTTTCGCTACGACACCGACATTGCCGCGCGACTTGCGCAGCTCGACGTATTAGAAGACTTCCGCCCCGGCGCCATGTCGCTTTATCATCGAGTAATCGTAGCCGTGCTAGCCGAGTCAGGCCCCACGTGGGTATGGACCTACATTGCGCCGCATGGCAAGCTGCCAGCCGGCGCAATTCGCATGGGATCGGCCTGGCCGTAAATCGGCGACACGGCGACAATACCCGTTGCCAATCGAACGGAGCCCATGGTCGGTGGGCATTGGAATTTGGTGGTCATTCCCAGCCGCCTGGGCATTGCTCGCAACCGCGCCTGCCGATCGAGTTGTCGCCCGACTAAGTTTGGAATAGACTTGCAGGTGAACTCAGGCAATGCCAAAGGGGCCGCGATGGCTAACAAGAAAACAACGTTGGGTTTTATCGGCGCGGGACAAATGGCGAAGGCCCTCGCGGGTGGATTTGTGCGCGCCGGGCTTGTTGCCGCCGAAGACATCTGGGCCGCCGACCCGTCACCAGCGTCGCGAGACGCGTTCGCTCAAGCCGTGCCGGGTTGTCAGTTTGCCGATTCGAACCGAACAGTAGCCCAAAATGTGAACGTGTTGGTGTTGGCAGTTAAGCCGCAGTACATGAACGAGGCGTTGGCGTCGGTTCGCGGCGCGGTCGGCGGCGAACATCTGGTGATTTCGATCGCCGCCGGTGTGCCACTGGCCGCTCTGGCCGCCGGACTTGGCGAAACAACCCGGCTGGTCCGTGTCATGCCGAACACGCCGTGCCTTGTGGGACAGGCCGCCAGCGGCTTCAGCGCCAATTCGGCTGCGACCGAAGCCGACCGGTTGCTTGTAGCCGAATTGATCGGCGCAGTAGGCCGTGCATTTGCAGTCGACGAGAAGTTGCTCGACGCGGTAACCGGGCTCTCGGGCTCCGGGCCAGCGTTTGTTTACGTGATGATCGAGGCCTTGGCCGACGGCGGCGTGCAGATGGGCCTGCCGCGCGACGTGGCGGCGGCGCTCGCCGCGCAAACTGTGCGCGGCGCGGCCGAGATGGTGCTCTCTACCGGCGAACATCCCGCCGCGCTGAAGGACAAGGTGGCCAGCCCCGGTGGCACGACCATTGCCGGCCTGGCGGCGCTCGAAGCGGCCGGCGTCCGCCCGGCGCTGATCGGCGCCGTTCGCGCGGCGACCGAGCGGAGCGTGACCCTGGGGCAAGAGGCTCAGCGGGCCCAAAGCGGTGGAAAATAGCGGTTTACATTCCATTTCATTCTCGTACGATGGGTGTTGTCATGTCTGTCTTCGCCCTGATCGACGATAAGCACGTACCGCTGTACCGCGTGATGTGGATCGCGGCCACACCCCATTATTGCGGCGCGGAAGACTGCACTCGTGAAGGCTTCTACGAAGTGCGCCTGGAACAGGGCGAATCGGTTTGGGCGAATCGCGACGAGCGCGATCAGGCAATTTTGGCGCTCGAAGCATGGCAAGGAGGTCTGCCGCCCGAAGAAGAAGATTGGCGCAACTAGGCGGCCTGCCGGCCGCGGTGTGCCGGTTTTGTTTGTAGATTACGGACGAGCGCTTGCCCCTAACAGGGCGTGTCGGTCCGGCTTTTTCGTTTCTTCTCCTCCTACTTTCGTACTCGGAACCGAACCCATGTCTGCCGAGCCGGAGCTACACTGGCGGGAAACCTACTTCATTTTTTTCGACGCGGCAAATCGGCCCAGTCTTGCCGCCATCGAAACGGCGCTCAAGAAGTTGAACCCGGCCTACGAAGTTCGGAATCCCATTGCGAACGACGCCGGTTTGCTCGAGTCGATCAGTCTCAACTCGCCCCGCGATAATGCCGCTCTTGAGATCACTTACGAAGAGGGGGAAGCGGTCGTTGAGCAAACCACGGAACTGGCCAAGCAATTGAAGCTCGAGGCCGAAGCGGAAGACGTGGCCAAGCTGCTCAGGGCCAGCGCCCGGCTCGACGTGATGCATTTCGAAATGGTGAACGACGATCCCTACGCAGACTTCGACGACGAAGACTCGATGGAAATGCTTGACCCCAGTTGCCTGTTGTTGGTTGTCGAAAGCCTGGTTGAATTGACCGAGGGGCTTCCTATTGACCCAGCGTCTGGCGCGATCTTGCCATAACGGCTCACTTCGCGCATATTGGCGCTTCGCCGCGATCGAGCAGCAAACTGTTGGCGTGGGCCAACATGCTCATTCAAAAGCGACGCGGGCACGAACCCGTAACCATCGCCTACCGACAACCGGCTATTTTCCATCCATGCTCGCCAAAGAGATCAAGCCAGGCGCAGTCGTCAATTTCAACGACGCGCCACACCTCATCGAAACTGTAACAGTTCAAACACCTTCGGCCCGCGGCGCGGCCACGCTTTACAAATACCGCGCGCGCAATCTGTTAACCAAACAGAAGGCCGATATCATGCTCAAAGGGGGCGAGGGACTCGACGAGGCCGATTTTGAACGCCGCGCCGTCAAGTTCATGTATGCCGACGGCACGCATCTGCACTTTCTCGACGACCAGGATTACAACCAATACTCGGTACCGACTGAGGATATGGCCGACGAGCAGCTCTATATCACCGAGGCGCTCGAAGGCATGTTGGCCATGATGTACAACGGCGATTGCATCGGCATTCAGCTGCCCACGACCGTTGTTTTGGAAATCGTGGAATGCGATCCCGGCGTGAAAGGAAACTCCGCCACATCGCGCACGAAGAACGCCAAACTGGAAACGGGGCTCGAAGTTCAAGTGCCCGAGTATCTTAAGCAAGGCGAGGCGATTAAGGTCGACACGCGCACCGGGCAGTACCTTTCGCGAGCGTGAGCCACTCGATGCTCGCGGCG
Organism: Planctomycetales bacterium; assembly: GCA_020427265.1. Classification (GTDB taxonomy): domain Bacteria; phylum Planctomycetota; class Planctomycetia; order Pirellulales; family JAGQOS01; genus JAGQOS01. The sequence goes on along the minus strand of JAGQOS010000101.1, from coordinate 8,864 downwards.
CGGCGTTCGTCTACGTTTCTTCTTCCCAACGAATCAGATCCCACCGCAGGCCGGGCAACTGGCCCGGCCTGGCGTCGTCGGGATGCGGCAAGTAGATCGGCTTGGTCCAATCGGGCCAGATGTAATGCGTTTCGCCGCCATTGGCCGATACCTCGGGTTTGATCAGAACGTCGGGCGTGGGGTCGAGAATGTTATTCGCTTCGAGATACTCTGGCAAGTAGGCGCTGACCGCTCCGCCAGACGGCAGTAGCGGCAGATGCAATGCCACGAGCTGATTATAAAGGGGAATCAAAAAATCCCAGTGCTGATCCCACCACCATGATTCGCTTTCGTCCCAGTCGGAACGGGCGTAGAGAAAAAGGTCACGTGCAAAGAGGCGCCCAGCAAGCGTGAGCGAAATGGAATCGGCGCCGTCCTTGAGTTCGAAATTATCGCTGGCAACGACAAGCCCGTTCAAGTTGGCGACTGTGTCGTCATCAACAAAAATGTCGTCCGAAACCAAAACCGTCGGCAAATGATAAACGTCGTTGCTTCCGATCGGTGATTTCAATGTGGCCGGCGCGATGTCGATCCCAGCGCCGCGCAATCGCAGTGTGCTTGCGCTGCTCGATGTGCCGACAATCAGCGTGCCCTCGACATGCACGTTGTCGTCGCAGTCTAAGTCGCCTGACTGAAAGAACAGCCCCAACGGATTCGATGTTGGATTAGGGCCAAGCGACGTGTCCTGCAAACTCGAGTTGCAAGTGGGCACACGATAGGTCGGCCCGCCGGCGAAGAGTTGATACGAGTAGATTCGATTGGGATGGACGAGCTGCGCTGTAGTGGCCGAGGCGTCGCTTACGCTCGCTAACAAATCTTCCTCCAGATTCACCAGCGTTCTCGCCGATTGCCGCGACCGCACTAATTCGATCGGCCCCGTCAGCGGGCGGTAGTCGACACCTTCGAGTAGGTGCATTGTCGCTACGTCGCGCAGGTACCGGGTGCGGGGACTTTCCCAGGGCTGTGTCGGATTGTTACCAATGAAGACGGGCACGCTCGAGTTCCTGGCCAGTTCGCCAGACTTCGACATTGAGCCAACCTCGACCCCATTCTTGTAAAGCTTCATCGTGGAGCCGTTGAAGACAGCGGCGGCAAATACCCATTGCCCGGTGTAGAGGTCGCCGCTCGAAGCAATCAGTGTCGATGTTCCGTATTCGGTTCGAACGCGAAAGCGGAGCCGCTGATGTCCGGACACATCGATCGTGCTGAGCATCCAGTAATGGTCCGACTCATTCGGGCTGGTCGCCTTCGAAATGATGCGGCCGTCACTGTAACCAAAGTCGTCGGCCTTGAAGATCGCCAAAATCGTCATGTCGCTGCCTTCGACATCGAGCCCGCCCAGGTAGACATAGTCGTCGACACCATCGAAGCGAGCCGCCTGATTTCCTGACGCGATACGTGCTCCGCTTTCGCCGGAATTCGGCCCTTGATAAACACCAGCGGACGAGCCGGCGGAATCGAAAGCGAGCGTCGCCCCGTAGGGTTCTTCGAACCGATACCAATAGGTCGGCTCCTGGTCGTCATAAGCCGGTACCAGTTGACCGTTAACGGCCGCGGAGTAGATCGCCTGAACTTCGGCTTGCGAGAGCGCCTTACGAAACACTGCCACTTCGTCGATCAGACCGTCGAAGGGCTTCTTATACCAATCGTCAACGGAGTTTTCCGCGGGTGAGTTATCCGAAAGGTGCAATGTGCCTTCCAGGTGAACCGGGCCTTCAATGCGCGCGGGCAAGTCAATATAGCTGGGGCGATCGCCAAATTGGTACACCGTATAACTGTTCAGCGTGTTCCAATTCGCGGGCGCGGCGGCCGAATTCAACAATCGCGGCACGAGTTGCACGACGGCGCGTATTGTTGTTTGCGAGCGATTCGTTGCTGAGGGACTCGCCGGCGAGTAGCCGACCGCTTCGACCGTGACGCGATATGGCAGGTTGGCATAGTCGTCATCGCCAACACGCAGCGAAGGATCACCGCTGGAATAGCTATAAGAGTAGCTTTGCTCCGGCGAGAGCGTGCCCGAAGCCGAAGTTCCCACACCGGACCAATCCGGATCGTTCATCTTACGCAGCGCAACGGCGATACCCGCCAACGCAGCTTGGCGCGACTCTGACTTGAAATTGCTGTTCACATTAATTCGTGTTTGCGTTTCCTGGGTGCGCAGCACGCCATACGAAACAGCCAACGCCAACGAAATAATCATCAGTACGAGCACCAGTGCGGCGCCACGGCGTGGGACGCGGGCTTTCGCAAACGCGAATCGATTTTGTCTCTGGCGCATCATCGGTTGATCCATGGAGTGTCCGTCAAGTGAGCCAAGTTAAGGGAAAGAGCGCGCAATGCCTCCACTGCAACTATAGTTCACGATTCACCTGAAAAACCGCCCGAATTGCTACAAACGACAGGGTGCGTTTACCGGAAATAGCCAAAATTAGAGGGGGCGCACTTGGCCGCGGAAGACTACGCCTGAATTCCCTGAGTCAGCGCCATGAAGGCCGTTTCCAAATTGAGCTCTTCTTCCTTGAATAGCCTCAAACGATGGCCTCGCTCGATTAGTAGGGCGGGCAAGTCGCTGTAATCTTCCACTCCTTCGACGAGTGTAACGAGCAGATCCTCCTCGCGCGGCTCCACGCCATCGACGGATGCGTGGTCGAGCAGCAGCTTGGCGACGGCGTCGCGGTCGTCGACCACACCTACACGCAGCACGGGTTGGCGCCGTACTTGTCGCATGACTGTGGCGACGTCAGTGTTTACAAATAGCTCGCCGCGTTCGATGATGCCAATTTTATTGCAGATGTCAGCCAACTCGGGAAGGATGTGGCTGGAGACCATGATCGTCTTTCCCATGTCGCGCAGACGCTTGATCAACTCTCTCATCTTGATGCGGGCTCGCGGATCGAGGCCGCTAGCCGGCTCATCGAGCAACAATACTTTCGGGTCATGCAGCAAGACGCGCGCCAGGCCGAGTCGCTGTGTTTGCCCGCGCGACAGCGTATTGGCGAATGCTTCTCGCTTGAACGCCAGGTCTACCAGGTCGAGCACCGCGTCGCACACTTGCTTGCGCTTAGGACCGTTGATGCGATACGCGGCAGCGAAGAATTCGAGATATTCGATCACCCGCATATCATCGTACACACCAAAGAAGTCGGGCATGTAACCGATTAAGCGACGAATTTCTTTTGGGTGCGTGTAGATCGAATAGCCACCGACATACGCCTCGCCCCAGGTTGGATCGAGCAACGTCGCCAGGATGCGCATGGTCGTGGTTTTTCCCGCACCGTTGGGGCCGATAAAGCCGAACACGTCGCTCTCGTCGAGATGTATGTTGATCGAACGGATAGCGTAGAAGTCGCCGTATTTTTTCGTAAGGTCTTTCGTTTCGATCATGGTTTCAACTCTCTGCTCTTGGACCGATCGTTGTTGAGTTCGTGGCCTTGTGGCGTCGCGGACTCGGCAAACCGTGATCACGGAACTCTAAATCCTTCGTTAGAAGTGCTAGGGCGATTTGTCCTGCGACTCCTGTACCGGCAGAACAAATCGAACGAGCGTGGTCGCATCGTAGTTTTCCGCCGCCACGTCCAGCGGGTGGCAAACAAATCGTCCTGCCGGCCCGTCGAGCCGAGCGACAAGAATCGCCCGCCCATCGGCAAGCAGGCGACTCCAATCGATGAATCCTTGGTATCGGTTTTCGAGCGCCGTGTAGGCTGCACCACCGACAAAGTTGTGAAACATCTGCACTTCGAGAATTCGTGCTATGTCGCTCGACTGCGGATCGTAAACCTCGGCCGCGTCGGTGTCGCCGCGTTTTGTCTTTCGGGTTAATACCGTGCGCGCATCGAGCGGAGAGCGCCTGGCATCGAGCGTAAACGCCTCGGCGGAGGCGATGCGGTCAACGCGGTAGACCCAACGATCGTAGAACAGAAATACTTCGCTCAATTCGACCGGCAGCCGATTGACCAGCGTTCCGCGCAACAGCCCATTCGCGCCGATCATCAGTTGCGAATCGAGCGGCGAGGCGACCTGCGCCTCGCAGCGCGCGACGAACGCCTGCGTTGACCAACTACGCAGCGGCATCGACGAAAGCCGCGTCGACGCAGGATCGGCATTGTAGGCGCGCGACCAAAGATCCTGAGCTGTGGAACGGGTGCGCATGCCGCCGAGTCCGCCGCCGGGAAGGCCGAGCCAACTCAGGGTTGCAGCGTTGACTTGCGGATTCTCGGCCGGATCAGGCGTTGCCGGCTCGTATTCGAATTCGTAGGTGTCGGCCCGAGGGGCAAAGAAATTGAACCACGCCGTTGTGCGTAGACGCGCGTACTGCGGGACCGTTAGATCGTAGTCGAGCAACTCCACCTGGCGCAAACGCGAGACATCGCCCTTCATGCGCGTGGTCGCCGCAACGCCAATGCCCGCGAAAAGTAGACCCCACAGGGGAAAGGTAACCCAGGTGGCGTTTGGTTTATTCAGTAAACGATGAACGAGCCAGTAATCGAGCGGACCGATTGCGACGGCATAGAGGCCGATCAGTACGGCGATCACCCAGAACGACACAAAGGCGACTCCGCCAAATCGATCGAGCGCGGCGCGCAACTGGCCGCTCATCTCCTGATAACCAATTGTGTTCACCGCTCCCTGACGAGCCAGGTCTGTTTCCGCCAAGCGTGGCCGCTGGCGATTCAGCAGGCGATTGATCATTCCGGATCTGCCCTCCCATTGAACCATGGGCGGTTGGTCCAGATCGAGAGCAACGTACGCGATCTCACCAAAGCCGACGGGCGAGCGAACGATTAATGGCAGTTCGCCAGCTTGGTTGCCTGCCCACGCTTCCACGATGCCCGTCGGCATCTCGAACCGGGGCATCATCAATGGTTCGGTCAATGGCGAAACGTCGATAGGTTCATTGGTTTCGGCATACGATTCGACAGAGCTGGTATTGCGCAACGGCACCATCTCCACGAACTGCGCCGGCCAGGGCGCCAGCGAAGCGCCGGCCGTCCCGACAAGTTCCGGCGTGCGACGCCCCAAACACATCATCAACCGTCCACCAGAGCGAATCCAACGCTGTAAGGCTTCACGCCTTGGCTGATCGTGAATCAAGGTGTCGAAAAAGTTCGGTTCCGCTGTTGGCAGGGCAATTGCGTCGATGCTGTCGTACGCGCGCGAATCGGTCGGCAGCCGCGAGGGATTGTCGACCTGTACATGATGCGCCTCCCAGGTCAATTCGGCGGCGCCCTGTTGAAGGGCTTCGTTGACACCGACATCGCCGCCGAATGTGAGCACGAGTTCATTCGTAGAGGCGATCGACTGCCCCGCGGAATCTTTGCCCGCAAAACCGAATGCAAACTCGCGCGAGGCCGTACTGCATTGGATCAACGCCGTGCCGTGCGGTCGGCCGATCTTCACTAACACGACGACTTCGCGAGATTCATTTACGTCCAATTGAATCGCTTCGCTCGAGAACCGACACGGCCTGCCCTGATCGTCGGGCACAAGCACAGAAACGACGACTTCCTGCGGACGCCCGGCATTCTGAACGACGATGCGCGCCGGAACGAAATGTCCCACCTTGAAGACGCCCCCAAAACCGATATCGAGCGACTCAATCGTGGCGCGCGGCCCGACCAAATCGGCCTGCAATGGCGCGGCAAAGTGTGCGAGCAAAAGCAACGCTGTGCCAAGCCTCATGGCTTCTCCGCGTCGTCGCAGGTACAGACGAGTTGTTGGCACCCGGGACACCCGGAACCATACTTGTCGAGTACGGCTTGGCTCAGATCAACTTCGGCTACGTTGGCGATTGTAACGAGCCAGGCCAGCACATCCGCAAACTCGGCGCTTCGCTCTTCGTGTGTTCCGCTGCGCAACGCCGCGGCCAATTCGCCGATCTCTTCCATTAGCCACATGAACGTGCCATCGATGCCGCGGGCCACGTCCTTGTCGTGATACATCGAGCGAATCAGGCGTTGAAATTCACTCAGTCGCAGTGAGCCTTGCTCTTCACTTGTCATTCAATTGCTCCAACATCGCGGCGCCTTCGGCGTGGTCAGGGTTCAGTTGTAGCAGGCGAGCGAGTGTCAGGCGAGTGGCTTCATCATTTCCTAACGCGTGCTCCGCCTGTGCCAGTGCCCACAGGGCCGACGCATCGTCTTGGTTCAGTTCCAGGGCTGTTTTCAACTCGGCCACAGCCTGTTGATTACGCCCCTGTCCAGCAAACGCCTCGCCGAGCAGGCGATGGGTGAGCGCTTCGCGCACGTCGATCTGTACGCATTCGCGGGCCCATTGTTCGGCCATTTTGAAATCTTTAGCCGCCAATGCCAATTGAGCCAGCTTCTTGCGCAAGGTCAGATTGTCACCATCGGCCGAGGCAAGTTCTCCCAGCACACGGGCAAGCTTGGCGTCATCGCCTTGTTTGAGGTAGACGGTTGCCAGAGAACGGGCCCACGCCAACTCGTGCGGCTGTGCCTGGCGGCCCAGTAAATAGAGCTCTTCCGCCGCGTCCAGTTTTCCTTGCTTGTAACGCAGGCCGGCGAGCAATCGCACGAGATCGGCCTGCGGCTGGTCACGATTGAGAGCTTCTTCGAGTAGTTGAATCGCCTTTTCGGCATCGCCGACCGTGAGCAGCAGTTTCGCACGGACATAGGCTGCGAGTTGATGGTCTGGCTGCTTGGCCAGTACGCGTTTAGCGACAAGTCCGGCTTGAGGGAATTCCTTGCGTTGCAATTGCGCCATCGCGAGACGTGCGGCAAGATCGACGCTTTCAGGATCGGCCGCCGCCGCACGGACTAATTCGCTGTACTTTAGCGGTTTCTCGTCTTCATCTACCTGGAGCGTGGCGATGAGCTTGCTGAAGTGTTCGCGATACCCTGTTTCGAAATCTTCCTGCGAAACTCCGAAGACTCGCTCGATGGCCTTGGACGTGGGCAAATTATCGCGATAGGCGCCCAGCATCTTCCCGATCGCCTCGTCGCCACCCCGCTCAATCATGTATTCGGCATAGATCTCTGCCTGGGCATAGGCCAGCGTCCAGTCGTCGCCCGACGCAGGGCGGATGAAGCCCAGGTTGATGTTATCGAGGTTAAACACCTTACCTGCGGCCGCGCGGCGGGCAAGTAGCGCGTTCCACTCCGGTGGACGCGGCTGCTCCTCATTTAGAACAGCCAGCGCCTCGGTGAACCAATGAGGGATCGTAAAGTTTGTCTGCTGCAGATTAATCACATGGACGAATTCGTGCTTCAACACGCGCGCCCAATTGAATGACTTCTGCATCGAAGCTGGCGAGGTGAGCGCAACCATCTTTCCCGCACAAGCGCCAATCGTATGAATCGCCGGTAGACCAACCATGCGGGCGCTAAACCAGCCGTGGCCGTCGGTATTTTTGGCCTGGTTGAAGATTTCGAACAGCGACTTTTCAGGTGGTTCAAAGTTGAGCCGGCGACAAAGCTCGGGGTAGACCGACTCGAGGTACTCACCCGCATAGCGGGCGAGTAATGCATCCTTTTCGGCGTCGTAACGAATAATGAAATGGTCGGTTTCGAGCGTGGCGTAACCATCGAGTACTTCGAGTACTTTGAGCGAATTGCTTACACGCACATTAAAAGGGTCGATGCTGAAGGAATCATCGAGGGTTTTGCGCGCCGCGTCTTCGTCGCCCAGACGCATCTGCATCAAGCCGAGTTGTCCGCGCGGCCCTGGAAGCTGTGGCATCGATTCGCTTGCCCGAGAATAGTACTTCGCCGCCTGAGGAAAGCGGCGACCCTTGTCGAGCGCGTCGGCAAGGGTTTCGTAGAACTCTCCGCAATGAGGATTGTGTTTCTCGACCCGGGCAATCACTTCGCCCATTCGCGTGCCAGCCGGGTCGTCGGTAAGGCCGTCGATCATGCCATAGGCCGCCGCCAGCCGGCCTAGTGTCGCCTCGTAATGAGGATTCAAATCCAAAGCACCTTCGAGGACGGTCGCCGCCTGATGCGGATCAAAGTTGGCAAGGTGGACGTCGGCGCGCATCAAGGCCGCTCCAAGATGCTTGGGATTCGCGGCCTGCGCAGCCCGTACTTCGGTGAGCGCCTCGTCGAGGTTGTAGTTCTGAATCGCAAGGCGCGCCAGCGCCGCATGGATATCCGGCGAGTGCGGGTTCATGACCTGGGCCGCCTTCAACTCGCGCGCCGCCTCGGCGGTGTTGTACTTTTCGAGGAACAGCAATCCGGTTTCGTAGTGTGCCGGCCAGAAGTGTTCGTTTTGCTGGCCCGCCGACGGGAAGAGTTCGTTGACCAGAAAACCAAACTGATCGTGAAGCCGGTTCCAACGCGCGTACTGCGCGGCGGCGAGACCGATCAAGCGAAGAGTTTCCGGATCGTCGATCGCGGGCTGTCGATTGTAGAAGTCTACCAGCCATTTGTATGCCGCGTCGGCCTCTTTCAATTCGCCACGTACTCGATACAACTCTCCCCGCAGCCAGCGCGCGGGAACATTATTTTTGTCGTATTCAAGCGATTGCTCAACTAGGCGTAGCGCTGTGTCGTTTTTGCCACGCCCGAACTCCAGCTTTGCCTGTTCCGCCAGCAGGGCAGCCGACTTGGGATGGGCAGCGACTGTATGCGTGAGCAGGATGATCGCTTTTTCGACATTGCCACGTTCGGCATGGCAGCGGGCTTGGCCGATGGCCGCTACGATTGGGTCGCTATCGGCCAACTCGGCGTATGCCGCCAGGGCATCGGCCGTGCGGCCAGACCAGAAGAGCTTGTGGGTTTCGTCCAGCGTTGCAGATTGCGCTGCGCGGCTCGCCAACAGCAGCACGGAGACGAGCGCGACTCGCATGCCGCGCTGCCACATCGAACGGC
>JAGQOS010000100.1 GCA_020427265.1 Planctomycetales bacterium | reverse complement strand
TCCAGAACCCGGTATTTTGTTTTCCGTTCATTGCCGAACGAACGGCGGCCTGGTTCCACGGCGTCATCTGTGTCGTAATCCAATCGTGCGACGTGAGCCGTGCCGGGTTGTCGCTGGGATGCCCCAGGTAAATGGCCGCGTCGTTCTCGAAGCTGGGCAGCAGATCCTCCCACCAGGCTTCGTAGAATTTGGCGAGCCGCTTGACGACATAGGGGTATTCGTTGGCGACGTCGTGCTTTTGGCCGGGATCCTTCTTGATTTCGTAAAGTTCCTTGCCGTTGATTAGCCGCCAGTCGGAAGTCATCACGGCGCTCTTACGCCATTTGATCGGATCCTTCACGCGTTGCGAATCGGTCACGAGCATGCGGTCGGGCCAGTTTTTCGCCTTGTCGTACAACAACGGCGCGATGCTGCGGCCATCGAACTTCACGCCGCTCGGCGCGTTGATGCCGCACAGGTCGATCAGTGTCGGAACAATGTCGACATGCGCGGTGATCGGCTGAACATCGCGACCGCCGGTCAGGTTGCCAGCCGGCCAATAGGCGAAAAACGGCACGCGGTGGCCGCCGTCGTATTCGCTGCCCTTGCCGGCGCGCATGTCGGCATTAAACACCCGCCAGCCCGAGGAGGAGCCGTTGTCGGTTGTGAAGACGAAGATGGTGTTCTCTTCGAGTCCTTCGTCTTTGAGGAAGGAGCGCAGACGGCCGACGTTTTCGTCGATGTTGGCGATCATGCCAAAGAAGTTCGCCAGATGCACGCCGTGCTCACTGTATGGCTTGCTGTAATTTACGGGCGAGTGCATCGGCCCGTGCGGGGCATTGCTGGCGATGTAGGCTAAGAACGGCTTGCCGGCCTCCTTCTGGCTTTTGATAAACCGCTTGGCATAGTCGAAAAAGACATCGGTGCAAAAGCCTTGAACCGGTTCGGGTTTGCTGTTGTGCCAGTAACTGCCGTCGAAATAGGCGTTGTCCCAGTAGTCGGGCGTTTGGCCCACGCCGCCGCCGCCGAGTCGCATCACTTCGGTAAAGCCTCGGTCCTCGGGACGGAAGGGGTAATTGTCACCCAAGTGCCACTTGCCGAACATGCCGGTGGCATAGCCGGCGTCTTTGAAGATTTGTCCCAGCGTTACCTCGTTTTCGCGCAGCATCGAGCGGCCCATGATCGTGTGCCACACGCCGGTGCGGTTCGTCCAATGCCCTGTCAGGAACGCGCTGCGTGTGGGCGAGCAGGTGGGGGACACATGGTAGTCGAGAAGCCGCACCGATTCGCCGTGGAGTTTGTCGATCTCCGGTGTCTTGAGCACCGGATTGCCGTGGCAGGAGAGATCGCCGTAACCCTGATCGTCGGTTATCACGATCACGACGTTCGGCATGTCGGCAGCCAGGGCGGTCAAATGCAGGAAGAGCAACAAGGCCGGCAGCGCCAGCAAGGTGATAATGCGTTGCATGGTGTTCTTTCTCAAACGGGTATCCATAAGCAAGGAATGGCAAGTTGACGTATCCGCGCATTGCGCACGTGATTCATTCTTCCTCAAACGCCCGCAGCGTTTCGTCGAGCGCGTATTCCAGGTATTCGTCCATCTCGTGATTCGCCGCGTCGAGGGCCACTTCTACCGCATCGGGATCAGACGAATAACTGCAAGCGCGAACCGCTTCGAGCCGCACCCGCGGGTGCTTGTCGTTGACGCCCTGGCGTAGCCGGTCGAGAGGCTTCTCAACCCGGTCGATCCAGAAACTCAATATCCGAACGGCTGCTGCGCGGGCGCGCGGTTCAGGCGAGTGCAGCACTTTGTCCAAAAGCGTTTCGTTCACCACGTTGTGCGTTTGGTAGAGCCAGAGCCCTTCGAGCCGGGCGTGTTCGAATTCGTCGTCTGCCGGATCGAGCCCGGCGAGCCACTTTTCGGCTGCCCCGATCACATCGTCCGTAGCGCGTTCGGCCAACTCGCGCCGCACGCGATAGCGCGTGCGATCTTCGGGTGACTTGAGCAACTCGAGCAAGTCGGCAACCGGCGTTCCGGAGATCTTCGGAGTTTCCAACAGCGGCCGATCCTTGTACGTAATTCGCCAAATGCGGCCGTGACTATGGTCGCGGCTCGGGTCGCGAAGGTTGTGTTGCAGATGGCCGATCAGCGCGTTGTGCCAGTCGACGACATAAAGGGCCCCGTCGGGGCCGAATTGAATATCGACCGGGCGGAAATTACCGTCGGTACAGAACACAAGCGGTTCGATTTCGACACCGACGAAGCCAGAGCCTTGCTCCCGGACCTGATGCTGCAAGATCGAGCGATCGCCAATGCAATTGGTTAGCAGGAAGTTTCCCTGCGCTTCGGGCGGGAAGTGCCGGCTCGAAACGATTTCACAGCCGGCCGACGGCCGCGTACGCTTTTTGTAAAACGTGGGGAACTGATACTGCGGATCGCCACCGGTCTCCTTCGCGATGCGCCGATGCTGCGAACCGCCGGGGTGTTTGAGCGGATACTCGATGTGTCCCGATATCGGCGCGGCCCAATAGCTGTAACCCGGCGAAGCGTCGGCGATGAAATCTTGCCCCCAGCGGTCGAACACATGGCCCCACGGATTGGAAAACGCCAGCGACACATGCACGCCAAACTGTTCGGTGCGGGGATTGTACCGCCAGATACCGGCCTCGTGCAGGCGCGTCAGGCCATAGGGGCTTTCGACTTGCGAGAACTTGAACGTGCCCTCCTGAAAATAGAGCCAACCGCCCGGTCCCCACTCGAATGCCGCGATGCCATGATGCGAATCGGCCGAATCGAAACCAACGAGTTGCCGCACGCGCACATCGGCCCGGTCGTCGCCGTCGGTATCCTGAAGGAAGAGCACGTCGGGCTGTTGGGCGATGTACGCGCCGCCGTGGCCGATTTCAAAGCCGGTCGGCTGATGCAATCCGCCGGCGAAGACCTTGCACTCGTCGGCGCGGCCATCGTGGTCGCGGTCTTCGAAGATCAGTACTTTGTCGTCGAGTTTCGTCTTTGGTTTCCAATGCGGGTACGACGCCATCGTCGACACCCAGAGCCGGCCGCGATTATCGAAATTCAGCGCTACGGGATTGGCCAACTCGGGAAAGTTCTCTTCCGATGCGACCAGATTGATCTCGTAACCGGGCGCAAGCTTGAAGAGCTTTTGCTGTTCAGCAGCCGGTAAATATTCGAGCGTGCCGAGCTTGCCAGCCTTGGCCTGAGCATCGTTTGGCCCGCCGACGTTCGTTCTTGGCATGATGAACGGCAGCGTGTTGCTATCGTCGATTTCAGTCGCGACCTTCTCGCCGCGCGCCAGGGTCCAGATGCGCTGGTCGCGATTAGCCGTCATCTGGTCGAGAATCGCTCGTTCTCGCTCCATCACATCGGTATTGTTGTAACGTCCGTCTGATCCGGCGGCGCCGCGCGCCCCGTAAATCGAATAGCCGTTCACCGCGCGGTAACGATGCCACCAATGGAAGTTCTTGTCGCTGATCGCCGCATGCAATACGGGATCGAATTTGTCGGGCGAATCGACGCCGAAGAGCCCGTGTATGAGCAAGGGCGCCAGCGCCTGATAGCCGGCGTCGTTCAAGTGCGCTCCGTTAAGCGTGAGTCGTTCGTCGGAATCTTCGAACAGTTCACGCGTGGGCGTGAACAGATCGACGAAACCGGCTTTTGTTGCCTTGGCCACCGAGGCAAGCGCCTGGGTATAGGTCGACAGTCGCTTATTGTGTGCCTGGCCGTCGGGCAGGTTGGCATCGCCCGTGTTTTCAAACGCGATCGGCGAAACGAGCACGACGCGAGGGGAACCGCGATCGCTGTAGCTTTGCGTTTGCGTGTGCTGAACGATTTGCGTCACTTCGTCTGCGAACTTGTCAATCTTCTTTTCGCCGCCGAACGACTCATTCAGGCCGAAAAAGTAGATCACGACATCAGCTTCACTATGCTTCAAGTGCTTGTCGGGTTCGCCGAAATTTTGCGAACGGATGCGGAGCATGGGCTCATCGCCCGGAAAGCACAGGTTACGCACGGAAAGATTCAGGTCGGCGAATCGCTGGTGCAGCAGTGTTTCGAACCAGTTGTGATGCTGCATTCGCTCGCCGAGCGCGTTGCCCACCAGGCAGATATGATCACCCTTGCGCAGATCGAGTTCCGCAGCACGGGCCAGGGCGGGCGCAGCAAGCAGGAAGGCCGCGAGGAAAGAGTTGATTTTTATGCGGTGCGTCGTGAGTGGAGTCATGAGGGGTGCCCTGGAGAACGGTTCTGTTGTCGTTTCAGCCGGCAAGGCATGGAAGACCATGCCGACGAGATGCTCGAGCAACATCGTCACCCAGCGTGAACGGGAGATGGGTGCCGGCGGAAACGGACTTGGGTTTGCGGTAAAAGGTCGAACAAGTTGTAGCGAGGATTGCGTCAGTAGCTACAATTCCCAGAGTAATCGCAAGCGGTTTGCTTCGGACAATACGTCCTTCGAACGCTGGGAAACCGAGAGCGACTTGCGAACGATCGATTTGGCCATCAGCGCGCCGTCGGAAACGCGATACAAATCCGTCACGAAATCAAACGCCAGCGGCGTGCGTTGCGTCGTGCTGCCGGCGTTCTCATCGATCGCTGTCGCATAGACGGAAACATCCACTCGCACCGAGTCGCTCTCCGTGGCGTTGGCGAAGTAGTACAGTCGCCGTTTCACGGTGGTCAAAAAACTGATCAGCCGGCAGGAGATGGGAACTGCCCCCGCACTGCGCAAGGCGAGACGCTCGCCATAGTTCATGATGGCGACATAACGGGCAAAATACAGCAAACCCGCGCCGTTAAGGTCACTCTCTGGAACAATTGGATAGATGTTGGAGACGCGCGCCATTGCCGGAACCGCCTTGCCAAGCTCCCAATCCTCGGGTTGAACTTGTCCGGTGCGCTGCACTCGCTCATGTTCGCGCAGGCCGACGGGCAACTCGTCCGTCGTTGCGCTCTCATCCAGGTTAACGCCCGCCGGTGCGAACGTTCGCAGGCGGAGGTTGCTTTCCTCACGCGTTACAAACGCATTCGTCAAATAGATATGCGGAACGCCACATCCGGCAAACGCGGCAGGTGCAAGCGATGCCGGTAGTCGTTCGTCTGGAATATCAGCATCACCGAAAAGCAAAGCACCTTCCACGAACCGGCCGGCATAGAAATTCGCCGCGTGGCGAATTCGGATCGAGGAGCCTTCGCCGAAGTGTTGGAAACACCGATCCTCCATCGACAGGGCGATGCTGAGGAATGACGCGTATAGCCGCTCGCCTTGATCGTTGACGATCTCGTGACTTGGTCGGCCCAGCAGCGCGGAAATTGCCGCCCATTGGCGGTCGCCGAGGTGTTTCAGCATCTCGACTTCGGACAATTGCCCGGGAACCATGTGGGGCATGCCGACCTGAAGCGTATCGTGAAACCATTGCATCAAGCTGTTCCCTCGCCTCGCGATTCGCGCCGCTGGTTATCGATGAACTGTGCCACGGCCGCCAGCGAGCCTCCTGCTCCGCCGAGAACCCAGTCGGGGATTTTGACGCCGAAATCCTTCTCAGCATAAATGAGGAACTCCGACGCGGTCATCGAATCCAGATAACCCGCATCGTAGAGATTCACGTCGACATCGACGCTGCCGACGCTGATCTCGCGTTCGGTGCGTTTGACGACCGTTACCAAATGCTCTTTGAGGCGTACGAGGATGGCTGCATGTTCGTCCTTCGACGCGCTCGGCACGCAACTGCCGCCGGACCCCGTCGATGCATCCGCCGCGTCGGCCGCTGTGGACGCTTCGTCAGGATTCTTCCGCAGATGCCGGGTGAGCCAATTCATGAATAGGTTCTCGCATGATTACCGGAACGTCGCTGCTCCGTGAGCGCCGCATGCATCGCTGTGGCGCAAGCCCGCGCCACGCGTTTTGTTCGGCGACTTCGCAACGCGGTTTATCGAGCCGCAGATCGGAGCCTCTCAGCTTGGATCGTTGTCTGTCAAATTGGCGTGGCGAGTACAATAAATACAATACGAGTTTACGAGGCGGCGCGCGCGTCTTCAAGGCGCAATGCCTATTCGCTCACCGCGCCGAGTTCCGTGGTCGTACGGGGATCGACAATTCCGCGGTGTCGCAATTCGCCGGCCAGGGCCCAGGTGAATTGGCGGATGTCGCGTTGATCGATGTGAGAACCGTCGGGGCATTGCAAGTTCGCCATGCCGGGTACTTGCTCGAAGTCGATCGTTTCGGCGGCGGTCTGCGCCGTGAGGCGTCGCCAGAATTCGCGTTCACTTGCCATTCGCTGCGAGCTTGGCAACCTGACGAACACGACGGCTCCGCCTCGTTGCTCGATGGCGCGGATCATAGGCTCGACTACCTGGGCGTCGGCCAGGCATTGCTCCAACGCCGATTCGCTGATCTCTTTTAGAGTCGTATCCGCGGCGGCTTCCAGTTCCAAGCGAGGACGCAGACTATTGGCATGATAAAGCGAGAAGTCGGCGCGGCGCGAGCGATTGGCGTATGTGATCACGTGCAGTGGCGGGGGGAAGTCGCCGGATTTCATCAGGTAGCCCGCCAGACGCGTTAAATTGACGGACGGATTACAGGCGACGAGCCGCTGTTGTAATTGTGTTCGCACCATACGGTTGGCCAGAACGTCTGCCGACCATCGACGATGATAGTATTGTACGTAGCCGGCTTGTTCCTCATGCCGGCGCGATGCGGCAAAGCTCGGATTCATCGCACACACGACAATACCGCCGAAGCGCGGATCGTCGGCCAGCTCTCGGAGTGTGGCGATGGGCGAACTGCCTTCGATCGCCAATTGGTAGACCCGATAGGCGGGGAGTTGTTGTTCGAGTTCATCCGGCGATACGGCTAGCTGGATCCGCGACGCGCCCAATAGCGCGATGGCTGGCGACTTGGCGTTGGCAAGCCGCTGGCGCACCTGCGACCAGAGAGCCGGGTCGTCGACAACCGACGGAACGTGGCCATGGCTGCGGGCGGCGCCTTCGATGGAGGCCAGGGCGAGCGCGACGATGATGAGCGACGTGATCCAAATCGCCCGCCAAGGTCCGCCTGGAATGCGATCGCTAGAATTGGAAGTAGATGAACGCACGGTCTTCTCCGGGCATCAAGAAAATAGCCACAATCATGCCGGCCAGCACCAGGGAGCGAATCCACCAGGGAAGCCTGGCCGTGGCGTGTTCCAGAGTCGTATTGCGCATGAGCCAATGGATCGCCAGCATAACGCCTATGCCCGCAAACCCCGCAAGCATTTGCATGGAAGTGAAGCAATGCTGAGCCGATGCCGCGGGAGCTCCCAGCATCGCCGAGCAAAAGTGGATCGCCTGCCCAAAACCTTCGGCGCGAAAGAACACGTAGGTGAAGCAAACCGCGATGAAGGTCGCCTGCGCGTACGCAAAGTCGCGCAGCGGCCGCGGGCCGGGCTTCAACGCCCCAAATCGCGCTTTCCAGATTCGTTCGGAAACTAGGAATAGTCCATGCAGACCGCCCCAGGCAACATACGTCCATGCGGCGCCGTGCCAGAGTCCGCCCAATAGCATCGTGACCATCAAATTCACGCCCGACCGGAACGAACCGCCGCGACTACTGCCTAAAGGAATGAAGAGATAATCGCGCAGCCAAGTCGATAGCGAGATGTGCCAACGACTCCAAAAGTCGGAAAATCCGATCGCCGCATAAGGAAAGCGGAAATTATCCGGTATACGGAATCCCAAGCACATGGCCGCGCCAATGGCGCAAGTCGAGTAACCGGCGAAATCGCAGAATACCTGACCGGCAAACGCAAGGGTGCCACACCAGGCGCTGACCATGTTCGGCGCGAGCGTTGTCTCGTATGCCTTCTCCACGATCGGAGCGAATATGCCGTCGGCACAGACCATCTTTTCGAACAAGCCGATTACCATCAGGCTCAGTCCCCAGCTAAGCTGGCCGGCCGTGGCGCGCACGGGCTGCACGCATTGTGGTAGAAATTCGACGGCGCGAACAATGGGGCCGGCAACCAACTGAGGAAAGAACGTGACATACAACGCGTAGTCGAGAAAGGATTGCCAGGGCGCCGTCTGACGTCGGTAAACGTCTAACGTGTACGAAAGTGTTTGGAACGTATAAAACGAGATGCCCACAGGCAGGATGATGTCGGGAGCGGCTGGGTGAAATTCGATCCCGACTAATCCAGCTAGCGCGACAAAATTGTCGAGTACGAAACCCCCGTACTTGAAGAATCCCAGCAGCCCGAGGTTGACGGCCAAACTGCCCGCGACAAAGGCTCGCCGCCTTCGCTCGACCGATTGCGCATGAATCGCGCGAGAAAAAAACCAGTCGGCGAGCGTCGAGACCCACAGCAGAATCACAAACGGCGGATTCCAGGCCGCGTAGAACAGATAGCTCGCGCAAAGCAGATTGAATTTCCTCACGCGCCAGGGAAGCGGCAGGCTATGCAGCGCTACGACAACCGCAAAGAATACGGCGAACGTGAAGGAGTTGAATACCATGAACCGGTGATACGCGCAGCGACACGCCTGGGGTAGGCTCGAAACCCTCGATTATCGCAGCCGCAACCGATGCATTCAAGTTATCGCGGACGCAACCGTGTTAACTGTTCAATGGCCGCGTCGATCGCGTCGGTAAACTCGGGTCGGTCGTGCCGACCGCGGAGCGCCGCCAAAGCCGCAATAGCGCGACTGCGCGGCGTGGCCGAGTCGATCGATTCGGTGTCGAGTCGCCGCAGCAACCGACGAGCAGCGCGGCCTACTCGCGTCTGGCCCTCCTCGCTTCCGCCGTCGGTTTCATCGGCAGCGTTCGACGCCACAGCAGCGCCGAGGGCAACCTCCGCGCCGACAGAGGAGGCAAGTGCCGGAGGCGGCGGGTTAAACACATCGCCCGTCGTCACGCGAATATCGTCGATGCCGTAGGTAACATCCAGCGTGTTGTAGCCGCGATTCACGAAGCACAGCTTCGAGAGGCCGGTAAGCGTGGTCGCATCGCCGGAGCGTTTGAGCACGTCGTCGATATACGAATCGACCGTGCCGCCGCTCGTATCGATGACCAACGACAGTTTGTACGTCGTGTTGGCGGCCATCCCGCTATTGATCAATCGCAATGCGCCGCCGACCTGCAGGAAGAGGTAACCGAAGCGGAATTCGAGCCGCAATTCATTGCTCGACCCATCGAGCAGGCGGACACGTAGGTTCCAGTCCTGGTTTACGACGGCGGGCGTGGTGAAATCCATTTCATACGTGAAGGTTCCGGTCTGCGTCGAGTCGAGCGTGACGTCGAGCGAATCGAGTTCTTCATTCGACGCAGCCCCGGCCAGGCTCACTTGTAATGCGCCGCCGGTTTCGTTGGCCGAGAGCGATGCATCCCCGTCGGTGTCTTTGATGGAGAGCGAGTCGACAAAGCGTTCGCTGTCGGCAGCAATCGTTTCTGCCTTGCCGTCGGTGCTGACGTCGGTTCCGGTCGTGCCCACCTCGAGAACATCGGAGAACGCGGCGTAGCCGTCTGTTGCGACGAGGCCGTAGAAATACGTTCCGGCCGATACGGCGTCTTCGTAACTCGTCGCCGAGCCTTCGAACACGTTCGTCCCGTCGTTTTCATCGGTCGGGTAACTTCCCGTTTTGCGAATGACGCGGGTTGTGGCCTGCAACGGCGAGGCGGTCCAAGCCAGCCCGGCTTCGCCTTCGGCGTCCATCGCCACGGCGTTGACCGGCGGAGCGGCGATCTCGATGCGTAGCGCTTCTTCCCGCACGCGGATGTTGGCGATTTCAAAATCAAGATCGTCGGTCGCGTCGCCGCGATTCGTGAAATTAATCTTGGCGACCGACGTGACCACATTGTCGAGTTCGCGGCCGAAATTGCCGTCGAGATAGACCCAGGTCTTGCCGCTCACATCGTTCACGCCCACGCTCAGCGTGTAGGTTGTGTTCGGTTGGATTTGATTCTCGACAATCTGCCAGCGGTTGTTTGTCACGTCCCAAACAAGCAGGAATCGGAATCGGAAGGCGATCTTTAGCTCGGTTCCCGCACCGTTATCCAGCCCAATCTGCAGGTTCCAATCCTGGTTGCGAATATCGGCCGGCGTGGTGATATCGAGTTGCGTGGTAAACGTGCCAGTGGCCGCCGAATCGAGCGTGGCGGAAAGCGTATCGTTTTCGCCCGGCTTCGCGGCGCCTTTGACGGTAAAGAGTAGCGAGCCTTCGTCGGTCACGAGTGTGCCGTCTTGGTCGGCATCGTTGAGCACGAGCGAAGCGATTGTCTTTTCGCTATCGCTGGCCACGGCGGTCGTCAGTCCGTCGACGGTCACGGCGGTTCCGGCTGTGCCTGCATTCGTGCCGGCGTTCCAACCGCCTCCTCCGTCGGAGGTAAAGAACGTATAGAAGTACGTGCCGGCAGCGAGGCCCGCGCCACTGTCGTCGTCGAAGAAGTCGCTGTCGGTCCCTTCATAAACGATTGTGCCGTCCGTCGGGCCGGTCGGGTAGCTGCCCGTCTTCCGCACGACGCGAGTTGTGTCGTTGCTCGGCGCGGGAACCCAGGCTAGCGCCGCACCGGCGTTGGTTCCGTCGTGTCCCCCGGTCGCCGCGGCCGTAACGACGACGTCGTTCACAACGTAAGCAGGTGTGCCGGCAATCACACGGATGTCATCAAGCGTATAGGTCAGATCGGCTGTTGCATTGCCGAGATTCGTCAAGCGAACTTCAGAAAGCGAAGCCAGGGCCGAGCCGACGACAAGCTGTTTGGCCTCGTCGAGATAATAAGTTGTTTCGCCGGTCGAATTGTCGACCACGACGCCAAGCTTGTACGTCGTGTTGGCTGTGAGCAGATTTTCGACCGACTTCCAAACGCCGCCATCGCGCACAAAAAGGTTGCGGAACCGGAAGGCGATCAGCCGGTCGGTACCCGCGCCATCCGATAGCGTGATTTGCAAACTCCAGTCCTGATTCACGACGGCCGGCGTGGTGAAATTCATTTCGACCGTGTAGAGGCCCGTGGCGGCGGAATCGAGCGTAACGGTCAGCGTGTCGTTTTCGCCGCTCGTCGCCGAACCAGCCAGATCGACTTCCAGCGCGCCGGAAGCTTCCGACGCGCCGAGCGTGCCGTCGCCGTCGGCGTCGGTGTATTCGAGCGTCGCAACGACTTGATCGCTCGATGGGTCGAGGGACGAGGCATGCCCCGAGACGGAAACAACCGTGCCTTCCGCACCAGCGTTCGTGCCGGCCGAGAAGGAAGTTCCGTCGGCCGAGGGGAAGAAGCTGTAGTAATACGTGCCGGCCGCCAAGCCCGGTCCACCATCGCTGTCGAAGAAGCTGTCGGCTGTGCCTTG
Source organism: Planctomycetales bacterium (assembly GCA_020427265.1). Taxonomy (GTDB): domain Bacteria; phylum Planctomycetota; class Planctomycetia; order Pirellulales; family JAGQOS01; genus JAGQOS01. The sequence goes on along the minus strand of JAGQOS010000100.1, from coordinate 1,445 downwards.
GTATACGTTCGTGCCGTCGTTTTCGTCGGCCGGATAGCTGCCGGTCTTGCGCACCACGCGCGTGATGGGCTGCGTGCTCGAAGGCGTCCAGGCGAGCGCCGCCCCAACACTGCCATTGCCGCTCAAGGCCGTAGCCGTCGCCACCAGGTTGCTCACGTCGTACGACGGCGCGCCGGCCTTCACGCGGATGTTGTCGAGCTTATACGTTAGGTCTGCCGACGCGTCACCCATGTTCGTGAGTCGGAGTTGCGTCAATTCAGTGTTCGCGGTCGCAAGCTGCAGCGTCTTGCCTTCGTTCACGAAGACGGTTGCCGTGCCATTCGTATTATCCACGACGACGGCAATCTTGTAGGTCGTGTTCGCCTGCAACTGGCTGGCCGCTTGCTGATAAGCGCCGCCATCGGCCCGTGCAAACAGGTAGCGGTAGTTGAACGCCAGCGTAATGTCGCCGGTCGACGTGGCGTCGAGCAACTCGAGTTGCAGATTCCACGTCTGGTTCATCGCCGCCGGCGTGGTAATTTCCGTTTCGAAGTGGTACAAGCCGCTGATCGGCGAATCGAGATCGATCGTCAGGCGGTCGTTTTCCGATTGCGTCGCGATTCCTTGCAGCGTAGCGCTCAGCTTGCCGCCGACCTCTTCCAATTGCAGCGTGCCGTCCTGATCGGCGTCGGTCATGCTCGTTGTACCGACAAGCCTATCTGTATTCGAAGCGAACGAAGCAGCAACGCCCGATGGGCTACGCACCGTGGCGACACTGCCAGCCGGTGTTCCCGTGGCCCAATCAACGCCGTCGGTTGCAAAGAACGAATAATAATAGTTGCCGCCGCCAATCGTTTCTTCGAACGAGGTGTTCGTCCCTTCGTACACCGTTGTGCCGTCGGTCTCACTGGTCGGGAAGGCGCCGGTCTTGCGCACAACGCGCGTGGTCGCGCCAGTGGGCGACGCCACCCAGGCCAGCGCCACGCCATCGTCGGAACCGAGCGCAACGGCGGAAGGCACGGAGTCGACCGCGAGGAGAACCCTGGCTTCAAGCGATTCAGCCTGTTGAATCCGCGCGCGGCGACGCTTGGCTGCACCGGAGGAATTTTTCTTGGAAGACTTCTGTTTGCGTCTTGCGATCCACGACCCCATGGGGCGAGCCTCTCGTGTTAGGATCAAATCAATGCGGTGAACGTCTGTAGGCCGCCAACACTATGGCGTCATATTTTCTCACCGCCAGGCGCGCAAATCTCCCTTTGGGGGATTTGCCGCCACGGGGCGGCCGAATTGGTTGAGTATAGGGTTTCCTGCAATCTACGCAATTATTTCGAAACTCTCTTCGCGAACATTTTAACTCGCCTTCATGCCTGCTTACCAGACGCCCATCGCCAGGATTCCCCGCGAAAACCAATAGCGGGTAAAAAATGACGACTTCGATTCCGCCAAGGTGTAAACGATCCTTTACG